>NZ_JBLLVA010000062.1:0-6070 GCF_047739745.1 Borborobacter xinjiangensis
CGGCGTAGCGGAGCCTGTCCCGAATACTCGCAAACGAGCATGTTTCGCAGAACTTCGAAGACCTGAGATAGCGTATTTTCCAGCGCTCAAAAAGCTGGTCGCTATCTTCTGTGTGGCTTCGATCCCGAACATGAAAAAGCCGGCTCCAAGGGAGCCGGTTTCCCGGAATTGCTCAATCCTTGCTGGAGCATCGGACCGAGGAGTGGACCCGGTTCTCGGAAGAACAATCCGAAGCTCAATCAAAGTCTTAGAGCGTCCTTTATGCGTCCAAGCGGACGCACGGAGCTCCTACTGCATGGGCTGAGCGCCGGCACTGCTTCCATCCAGCGCCGGCGCATTGCATTGCTTACTTCGGCGTGGCACGCACCACCGCGCCAGGAGCCGGTTTGCCTCGACTGCGCCAAGCATCACTTGCCTTGATGACCAGGCTTTCGAGCCCGTTCGGCAGAAACAGGATCGAGAGGATGAGGATTGCGCCATAAAGCAGCGGCCGGATCTGGTCGGCGCCAATCGCGCGCAACACCACCTCGTCGATGATGGTCAGCGCGATGACCCCGAGCACGGGTCCGTACCAGCGGCTGGTGCCGCCGACGATCGTCCAGATCAGCACATAGACCATGATGTCCACGTCGAACTGGTTTGGATTTACCGTACTCAGATAGTGGGCGTAGAGCGCGCCGGCGACGCCCGCAAAGAACGAGGCGATGACGAAGGCCAGCATGCGGTAGCGGAACGTATCAATGCCCACCGATTCAGACAGTTTGTCTTGCCAATGGATGGAATGAAAGGTCAGCCCGAGCCGGGACTTCTCGATCCGATAGAGTACCCACAAGGAAAGGATGACCACCGCCAGGACGAGATAATAATAATTTTCCGGCTGGTAGAAATCGATCTGCAGGAAGCCGAGATCGACCTCCGGAAAGCCCGGAATGCGCTTGATGCCTTTCGGTCCGCCAAACGGATCGTTGAAACGCTTCCAGATCAGGCGGATCACCTCACCCGCGGCAAACGATCCTATCAGGAAATAGAACCCCTTCATGCGGAACAGAGGAAAGCTGAGGATGGCCGCCGTCAATCCCGCTGTCGCCGCGCCCGCCAGCATGGCCAAGGGCACCGGAAAGCCGAGCGACTTGCTGTAGAGCGCGCTGGCATAGGCGCCGACCCCCATCATGACGACATGGGCAAGCGACCACTCGCCCGTCAGTGTCAGCAGGCGATAGCTCACCACCAGCAGGACGTTGATGGCGAGAAAGACCAAAAGCTCCTGTTGTGAAAAACTGACCACATGCGGCACCACGACCAGCGCCGCTGCCAGCATGAGGATACCGAATAGGCCGAGGCCGCTAATGGATGCGCGTTCAGGCACGTTCGCGTACTCCAAACAGGCCTTGCGGCTTGACCACCAGGACGGCCAGCATCAACAGAAGGCCGACAATATTGGCGATGACACCGTCAAAGAAGGTTGTGACGAAGGTGTGGACGAAGGCGTAGAGGATCGCCGCCACTACCGCGCCCTCAAGGCTGCCGATGCCACCCACGATGATGATGATGAAGGCGGTGACGATCACCGTATGGCCCATATAGGGCGTCGGCGCGACCAGCGGCGCGGTCAGCGCACCTGCAACCCCCGCGAGTGCGGCGCCTATGAACATGGCATAGCGGGCGGTCTGGTTGATGGAGATGCCCTGCAGTGCAGCCGCCTCGCGGTCTTGAGCGCATGCCCTGAGCGCCCAGCCGAACTTACTTCGCCTGAGGAACAGCCACAGCGCCGCCAACAGCACCACGGTGGCCACGATCACGTAAAGACGCTCATAGGTCAGGAAGGCGTTGCCAACGGTAATGCGACCTTGGGAGACCGGCGGCACGTGCTGGTTGCGCAGTCCGAAGCCGAGAACGGCAAGCGTCTGCAACATCAGCAGGAAGCCGATCGAGGCGATCAATCCGCCTAGCGGATTGGTTCGTAATGGTCGAAACAATGTCAGTTCCATCAGCATGCCGAGGCAACCGACGAAAACCAGGCCAAGCATGACCGCAACAATGAAAGTCAGGCTGAGCCCGGCATAGAAGAAGACCACCGCATAGGCGCCGGCCATATAAAGTTCGCCATGGGCGAAGTTGATGACGCCCATGACGCCGAAGATCAGCACCAGGCCGACGGCGATCAGCGCCATATAGCTTGCGGCATAGGAGGCATTGAAGGCGGTTTGCAGCAGGAAGTCCGGCATCAGCTATTCCCGTTGGTTGGCTTCGCAAGAGCCTCGCATCGCGAGGGGCCGAACCCGCATGCGGGTTCGGCCGTCTTGCTCAGGTACGCTGGCTCCACATCTGGCCAAGATCGGTCATATGCTTGATAAGCAGCGGACCGTGCTTGTCCCACCAATCGGGGATCGAGCGGAACTCGGCGATCGTTGCCTTTCCGTCTCGGATGATGACGACCGGCCAGTCGCCGACGAGCGCATTGTCGAGGCCGAACAGCTCCTTGCCCCACCAGCGCGCTTCGCCGAAGGCATGCTTGCCCTTGCCGCCTTCCTTCATGGCGGTCAGCACCTCCTCGGGCTCCACGCTGCCGGCTCGCTGGGCGGCGTCCGCCCACAGGTCCATGATCGAGGCATATTCCCACGACACGGCCGACCATTCGTTTGCGCCATAGCGCTTGACATATTCGGCGTAGAACTCGTTCGGCTTCTGGAAGTTGACGCGCGGATCGTTGAGCGCCTTGTCGTCAAAATCCGGGAACTGGAAGATCACGCCCTCCATGAATTCCTTCGACGTGCGCTCGACGATGCGCTGATAGAAGTCCAGGGTGCAGGAAATGATCTGCCCCTTGTAGCCCTGCTGGAATGCCTGCTCGAGCAGCGGCTGCACATAGTCGGCATAGCAGGTGTCGAGACACAGAATATCCGGCTTCTTGGCCAGAAGTTGCGTCATCACCGGTGCGAAGTCCGTGGTGGCGGGATCGAAGAACAGCGGCGGGCTGGCCATCTCTATACCAGCGGCCTCGAAGGCGGCCAGATAGGTGGCGACCGACGGCTTGCCCAACGCATCGTCCTGCGCGCAGATCACCGCGGTCTTGAGTTCGGGCTTGTTGGCTGCGAGCCAATCCACGCCGGTGACGTTATAGATCGGATGGACCTCGCAGGGCGCAATCAGCGTCTCGGTATCGGGCGTCAGATCGCTCGGCAGCAGGGTCGAGAACAGCATTCCCTGACGCGCGGCGATCTCCTCGACGCCCGGCCAGGAATTGCCGCCCAGCATCATGATGAACTTGACTTCGTTCTCGCGGATGAGCTGGGTCGCCCCGGCGCGCGCCTTGCCGGCATCATCCTCGTCGTCATAAGACGCAAACTCGATCTTGTGCGGCTTGCCGTCGATCTCCAGCCCGCCGGCGGCGTTCTTCCAGTCAGCCCAGATCTTGCAGCCGTCTAGGCCGGGTTTGCCCCAGGCGGCGACCGGTCCGGTCAACGGCGCCAGAAAGCCTATCCTTACAACATCCTCCTGCGCGAAGCTCACGCGGGGAAAGCTGACCACGGGCAGCAATGCCGCACTTGCCGCCCCAGCCAAAAGGGACCTTCTGCTAAGCGAAATATTGGACGCAGACTTCATCGCATTCTCCTCCGCTAATTTGTGAAGAGCCGCCGGTATCTCCTCCCTTCGGCCCATTCCGTTATCTATGCCTTATAGTTCCAAACTCGTTCGCTCTGTTTCTCGATACTCGTTCGGGAAAATCTCCCTTAATCAAACGCCGGCTACTTCACCTCCTTGTACTGCGACTTCCGAGTGATCGGAGTGGCGCGCTACGAGCAGGATAACCGCGCCGAGCAGCTTCCTCGGATCGTTGAGGCCGACAGGACGCTCGCGCCGCCAACGGGAAAGGCGCTCGCCGGCCGTGACGGCGTCCACCAGAACCAGGTCCTCCATCGCGCCGAGATCGGCGCGCACGCCGGCCAGCAATTCCCGCCCCTTGACCTTCCAGCGCTCCTCATAGGCCGGACGGTGAAGCCGCTCCATGCGCAGATGGAAAAGCGACGAGCGCGCGGTGCGCGGCGCCGTCATCGCGCCGATCCAGCGCTCGCAATCGCCCCAGGCCTGCAGGGCGGAGGCGCGAACCTGCCCGGTCATGGCGCCCTCGCCTGCCGCTGCCATGGCGGCAGCATGATTGCTGAGGCTGCTGGCAAGCCTTGGGTCGTCCTTGGCAAGCTTGGTGCGGGCAAGGCGCAACGCCGCGCCGAAAGTCTCAAAGGCTTCATTATTGCGCCCGGCCGCCAAGGCCGAGACGGCCGCCTCGGTCAGCTGCTCCCATTCGAGGTCGGCTTCGCTCCAACCGGCGGCAATAAGGTCTTGGAAATCCCAGGTCTCAGGCACCGAGATAGGCCCTCCTGACATGATCGTTCGCCCTCAGCTCGCTGGCCGCGCCCTCCACCGCAACGCTGCCGACCTCAAGCACATAGGCATAAGACGCCAGGCGCAGCGCCAGATTGGCGTTCTGCTCGACAAGCACCACCGGCACGCCGGTTTCGACGATCGCAACAATCACGCGCGATAGTTCCTGCACCATCACCGGCGACAGGCCCATGGACGGCTCGTCCAAAAGCAGGAGCTTCGGTCCGGACATCAATGCGCGGCCGATCGCGACCATCTGCTGTTCGCCGCCCGAAAGCGTGCGCGCCCATTGCGTGCGGCGTTCCTTCAGCCGGGGGAAGTGGTGGAACACTTCCTCGATGTCGGTTTCGATCTTTTCCTTGTCGGATCTCAGGAAGGCACCGATGCGCAGATTCTCCTCGACGCTGAGATCGGGAAAGACGCGCCTTCCTTCCGGAACATGGGCGATGCCGCGCGCCACGATCTGTTCGGGGGCCAGATGGTCGACACGCTCGCCCTCGAAATGGATTTCGCCCTTGGACGGACGAACCAGTCCGGAAATGCTGCGCAATGTCGTGCTTTTACCGGCGCCATTGGCGCCGATGATGGTGACAATGCCGCCAGAAGGCACGTTGAGGCTGACGCCCTTGAGCGCTGCTACCTTATGGTAGTGGACGTGGAGGTCGCGGATTTCAAGCAGCATCGTCGGCTTGCCCCAGATAGGCTTCGATAACGCGCGGATCGTTGCAGACTTCGTCCGGCGTACCCTCGGTCAATCGCTGGCCGAAATTCATGACGGTGATGCGTTCGCATAGCCCCATCACCGCCTGCATGTCGTGCTCCACAAGCATTATGGTGATGGCGCGCTCGCTGCGCACGCGCCGGACATGGTCCATCATGCGCCGGGTTTCCTCCGGGTTCATCCCAGTGAAAGGCTCGTCCAGAAGGATCACCACCGGATCGGCGGCGAGCGCCACAGCCATTCCCAGTGCGCGCTGGTGCCCGTGCGGCAGGCTCGATGTCGGTTCGTCGGCAAGCGCTTCCAGATCGAACAGTTCGAGGATTTCCCTGGCCTTCCGCTCGGCGCCGCGCTCGACCGGCGCATCGGACCCAACGATGCGGGAAATGAAGCTGGCGCCGGCGCTGCGATGACAGCCGACGCGGACATTGTCGAGAACGCTGAACTCCTGAAACAGCGTCGTGCCTTGAAAGGTGCGGATGAGGCCGCGCCGGGCAAGCCGGCTGGTCTTCAGGCCGGATATGTCCTGACCCTCATAGAGGATCTTGCCGCTCGTCGGCTTGTAGTAGCCGCTGATCAGGCTGAACGTGGTGGTCTTGCCGGCGCCATTCGGGCCGATCAGACCGTGAATGCTGTTGCGCCGAACCGAAAAGGACAGATCGTTGACGGCTGTCAGGCCGCCGAACTTCCTGGTCACGTTACGGACTTCAAGAACTGGTTCGTCAGACAACATCCGCCCTCCCACGGTCACTGTTATCCATGATGACCAGAGCGGCGGGCCTCCGACTTATCGGAACGCCGCTCCATTATTCGTATTCAGCATCGGCTTCCTGTTCCCTGTTGGGTCCGATGCTCCAGGCGCATGCCGGCGCGGGTTTTCCCGTTCACCGGCATGGCCGTCATTCGTTCTGCAGATACGCCTCGAGCGAATCGTCGAGGGCGTCCTTCCACGGCGTGTGGTGCGGCGGCGCC
>NZ_JBLLVA010000063.1:0-5596 GCF_047739745.1 Borborobacter xinjiangensis
GGTCTTCCTGGCAGTCTGCATGGCAATGATCTCCATCGAGAAAGTTGGGCGCCCTTATCTTTCTAGAGCTAAGGGTGCCGGTCTCCTCCTCATGGAATCTTCACATAGGACGGCGGCATCAGCCTAACGTCATGCCCCAGCTCTTGAAGCCTGCGCCCCCAGTCGTGAGAACCTGCAAGGCGCATCTGCGCGCCAGAGCGATCAGGACCATCGACGCTCTATGGCAGGCGATCGGCGACATCTGCACCCTGTTCTCGCCCAAGAATCCAGATTTGCTGGCGACATTCCTGTCCGGAATGATGCTGACGGCTGTCGGGCTGCTCCGACTCGGCACCTTCATCAAGTATATCCCCTGTCCCGTTACCTCGGCTTCACGGCCGGCATCGCGGTGACCTTATTCGCCAGCGAACGTGAGGATTTGCTCGGGTTAATGGCAAGCAGTGTGGTCTTTATCAACGTGCCGCTCGGACAGACGCCGTATCCGCGCTCGATTGTGCGAGCGGTGGTGGTCGGGCCATAGCTCGGAATCTCCGGTAAAGGCGTCTCGCGCCGATCATGGACGCGGGCATCAGCATTTCTTTCTTGAGCGCCACGGCCGGCCAAACCCATCGTGATCGCAGGGCGTATCGCCGGGCTGATGGCAAGCACTCCAATAGCCCAGAGATGCATACCGCGACCCTGCAACGACACCCTGCGGTCGGTTCGTCTCCGTCATACTCGTTTCCCGAGACACGGACTGCCGCTTCAATTACCTCAGGTGACGAGAGCAGGGCAGGGTACCCCGAATGCGCGCGCTCATAACTCGCGGCGGCCACGACCCCGCGTGCGGCTGAGCCGCAGACTGCGACCGGTGTGCCGCTAAATTCGGGATTGTCGCGCTGCTCGAGCGGGGCATAGAAAGCATCCAATCCACCTGAATAACCTTGTGGACGGGAGCGACTGCCTCGCTCCGATCGCCGGTAGGCCGCGATTGCATTGTTCACCGCAATCGGCGACGAGCCGCAGTTCCGCGAAGCGTGCGAACTGCGGCATGACCGGGATGGGTGCCCAGGAATGCCTCGAAATAGTGGTAGCTCCGACCGATGCCAAGCGAGGGCTCGACTTGTGTGTCAGTACAAAATTTTACTGCCGAGTGATTTTGTCGGAATTCATTACTCGAATTG
Source organism: Borborobacter xinjiangensis (assembly GCF_047739745.1). NCBI lineage: Bacteria > Pseudomonadati > Pseudomonadota > Alphaproteobacteria > Hyphomicrobiales > Phyllobacteriaceae > Borborobacter > Borborobacter xinjiangensis. Next base: position 1,164 of record NZ_JBLLVA010000063.1, read on the forward strand.
CATGCGTCCAGGTGTAGACGCCCAGGATTCTGCGGAGTTCGGGTATATATGGGCTCTAGTGCGAACAATTTGGAATTGACAGGCATGTAAATTGTGGCTACAAGGAGGCTTGACATGTCTGTCAATACGTCTTTGTACGCGGCGCTTCGTCACTGCAGGAATTCGTCGTCAGATGCCAGAGCGGCGCGTCTCAAGAGAAAAGCACGGGAAAGAATCATGGAAAGCGTTGCTCATACTCAGCTGGAACAGCGGGTTAAGAGAACGAAACAGCGCTTATGTTTGAATTCCGGTGCAAGAGCTGAGAACTTGCTGGAAGGTGCGCTCGCATGCTTTGCGGAAGCTAGGTACGAGGACGTCACTATTCCTCTTGTCGCCAAGCGTCTCGGCGTCACGCATTCGCTGGTATATTACTACTTCAAAAATAAAGACGTTTTCTTCCAGTCTTCCGTTCTCCACGCGCTCGATCTCATGATGTCGAGGTATGGGGACGTTATGCGCCGCTACGACGGGCCAGCGGAATTGCTCGGTGCCTATCTCGACCTTAGTGTCGAAATGTCCGAAACCCTCCGAAGCCTGACTCGTATCATGTTCTCGAACGCCTGCGGCGCGAGAGGCGGTGGATCGGAATTCATAGACGGCTTTGTAGAGGATTTTTACCAGTTCGAAAAAGACTCCCTCGCCATCTGCATACGCCTGGGTGTCGCGGAAAAAGTCTTCTTTTGCGATGATCCCGACCAGATGAGTGCATTCATTTCGAGAAATATCGACGGTATTTTCTTTGGAAGCTTCATTCCCCAGGGCGCGCCTATATTTGGCGCAATGCAATACCTGAAGAAAATGATCTGCGAGCTTCTTAAATTCGACGGCGACCTCAACTCGCCGCTTTATTTCGAGAACCACGCCAAGATTTCGAAGTCTCGTTCATGAGCTGGTAAGTAGGAGAGAACACATGTGAGGCAGCTTCGTTCGGCCGTTATTTTACATTCCGCTCGATTACGGGGGCGTCGTTTTACAAGCACAGAGCCGCTTTCAACATACCCTGCGAAGGAATTTTCGATATCCGGGGAATGGTACGAGTCCGTGAATCTGACGGAATATAGGGGCAGGTTAGGCGCTGCTATAGCTTCGGACAGCATAGTTGTCTGATGTGCCCGAAAGCATTCGTCTATTGGATCGCAGACTTTTAGTACCAGGAGGAGTTTGAATAGTTCGCAATAATTTCAAAGTAAATGTTGACTCGTGCCGATTTCGATATTCTAATTTGATGTGTGCGGATTTATTAGAAGCATATATCAATATAAACTTAGAGTTATTAAGGAGATCATGACTTGGAAAATAGAACATCTTCGCCCGTCGTTTCCGATGACTATGTCACGTTTGGAAGGAGTCACGGAAAAACGAGCTTTCCCGGCTGCCTGATTGCTGGAATTCCGACGTTCCTCGGCGCCAATGTCGTGCCTCCGAAGCGGGAAGAGCTGGAAGCCCATGGTGTAAAAGCTGCCGTGCTGGGTATGCCATGGGAAGGTACGGCTACTCTTAGACCAGGGGCTAGTTATGGTCCTCGCGCAATACGAATGGCTTCCGAGGCCTACGTCAGCTATCATGGAGAGTATCAGGTTGATCTCTTCGAAGCTCTTAATTTTGTCGACTGCGGCGACGTTTCTGTGGTCCCGGGCAACGCGGCCCGAACTTTTGAGCGAGCCGAGCGATGCATCTCCGAGATTGTCAAGGCTGGTGCATTCCCCATCGTTTTCGGTGGAGACGATTCCTGCCCGATTCCCGTTACCGCGGCATTGTCAAAGCTCATCGACGGACCGATGGGGTACATCCAGATAGATGCTCATATGGATACTGCCGAGAATGTTGAAGGCGAGACCCTCAACCATGCATGTCCAGTCAGCCGGACCGCCGAACTGCCAAATGTCGATCCATCCAACGTCGTCGTAGTTGGCCTCAACAGTCCGCTAAATCCCAAGTCGGAGCGCGACTATGCGCGTAAAGCTGGTATCCAACTGATAACAGTGTCGGATATCGACGACTGGGGTGTCAACAAGACGATTGAACGGATTCGTGACATCGCTTGGAAAGGCACCAAAGGTGTCGTCCTGCACACGGATCTGGACGTCTTGGATCAAGCCTACGCGCCGGGAGTTTCCGTGCCGGAAGTTGGTGGGCTGACTTCCCGCGAGCTCCTGAAGCTCGTGCGTGGCCTCGTGGCTCTCGGGATTGATGCCTATGTCATCACGGAATGTGCCCCGGTCTATGACCTTGGCAACAACGCGGCCCGTGTCGCGACCCGGTTGGCGCTCGATACGCTGGGAATCAGGGCGAATCCATCCGGCCTCGGACACGTTTAAGGGCGCGGAGAACAAAGACGCTTTCACTGCAAAGATGAGGTCTTCTTAGAAATAAATCCAACAACAATAATCGAAGGCTGTGGCCTCAATCGAAGCCATAGCCTTCAATATGGAGGGGAAATGACATGGAGGGGAAAATGACATCACATAACGATTCCAGATTTGATCTTGAATTGAGCCGCAGGTTGGCGACCATAGAGTCAGCAGATTATGACGACCCAGCTAGAAAAGACCTGCCATTTGGAGATATACTGTGGCTTTGCTTCGGCATCGTGGTCGTAATATCAATCAGCGCGATGGTTCTGTACTGATGGGGGCCCGTGGAGAGGTTTCATCCCCTCGGGGCGAGGGAAAGACTATAGCTGTCCCTGTTGAGCTGGATTCCGCCTTCGGAACATTGCCGCTACTTAAGCATGAGCGCGAATGGGGCGGTTGGGACTACGCCTGGGTCAACATCGGAATGGCCGTCGCCACTTGGGCGTTCCTGGTTGGCGGCAGCACTGCATTATTTGTCGGTGCCAAGCACGGAATTTTGGCGATTATTATCGGTACGTCGATTGGCGCTGCAGTCGTGGCCATAGGTGTCTGCATCTCGGCCGGTAAATACGGCACGGAACAGTACACATTCCTTCGCAGCGTCTTTGGTCACGCCGGCTCCCGGCTGATGCTGTTCCTGCTTCTCGTGATCTTTGGCGTCGGATGGGCTTCCGTGCTGTCGATCATGTTTGGACGGGCAAGTACCAACATTTTGAATGTTGCTACAAGCGGCAACTACAGTCCAAACGGGTTAGTTGTGACCGCCTTTGGCCTGGTTGGGATCGCTATTGCTTGGCTTGCGCTTTGGCGAGGGCCAGTATCAATTAACTGGCTCAATCGCATCGTTTCACCCGGCCTGCTCGGGCTATCAGCCGTCATGCTCTATCTGATTTTTCATGATCAGGGATGGGATCGTATTGTTAATGCAGAGCCCACGTCTCCCACCGGAGATACGAGGGTAGATTTCATGATAGCCGTCGAATTGAGCCTTTCGGCCACGCTCGGCTGGTGGCCAATCACGGGCAATGTTGCCCGCCTCACGCGCTCGCCTCGATCCGCAATGTGGCCAAATATGCTAGGCATTGGCTTGGCACAGATCGTTGCCACATGTGTCGGGCTGCTCGCAGCCCTCGCTCTGAGAGATGCAGACCCGACCGTCTGGATGATTCCACTCGGCGGGCTCGCGTTGGGAATTTTTGCACTGGTCTTCATTGCACTCGCGAACATCACAAGCATGGTCGTTATATTTTACGGAATGGCGGTTGCGCTTCGTCAAGGTGGAGGGTGGTGGATGCGTCTGTCCTGGGGGAAATTGACCGCTTTGCTGTTTTTACCGGCCGCAATCGCAGCATTTTACCCTGAAGTATTGTATGATAATTTCTCCGTGTTCCTCTCGTGGACCGTACTGATATTTTCACCGGTATCGGGCGTCACGTTGGTCGATTTCTTGTTCTTACGTAAGCGCCGCATTGACCAGCGCGCACTGTATGATGTCTCGAAAGATGGGAAATATGCATTCTGGTCGGGCTGGAACATTGTAGCATTCGCCTCGATTTTTATTGGTGGCTCTGTCTACTTCCTTCTGCTCAATCCACAGCACCTGTCTCCCAGCAGCTTGTTCGGCGTGTTAGGTGCCTCGGGGCCGGCATGTATCGTAGCCGGAATCTCATATGCGATCCTGACACGGATTTTCGTGAAGCCTACTGGACGCGGTGGATACATCGACAATCAGCAACTAGAAAATAATGCCGCCCCTGCGAGATAGTTGATGCCCTCGGGGAGGTTTAAAAAAGAATAAATTAGCCAAGGAGATCAGTCAGCGTCCGTCGTTGATAACCAACGACGGACCTTCTTTGGCGGATAACTATGCGGTTTGCACAGAGATGGAAATTGCAACCGCATTAGCGATGGCAAATTAGCGCCTATATTTTGAGGCCGTATGATGTCCTTGGCCTGTGCGCCGGGAAAGTTCATTTTTTCACAGATGGGAGAACAATAGATGACTGCATCCTGGAGGTTTTCGACCTTGGCGGATCGCCA
>NZ_JBLLVA010000064.1:0-5190 GCF_047739745.1 Borborobacter xinjiangensis
CAGGTGTAGTTCCACAGCCCGCCCCAATTGGCCTGCTTTTCGAAGCAGACGATCTCGGGAATGGCCGCGCCCTTGGCGGCGGCCGATTGAAACGCCCGGAGCTGGGCCAGGCCAGACGGGCCCGCACCGATGACTGCAACCCTTTTGTCCATGCAGTACCCCTCTAAAAAGAAATTTGTTATTGGTTCTTTTGGTACATAGAATGGTGCCTTTGATTAAACCAATCTGTCAACCGATTTCCTGCGGGGAAGAAAAAATTCAAGTAAAGAGGATAAACCTTCCGGTCTTTGGGGATACTTACTGATATGCAGAATTCCAGCTTTGCCCATCAACTCGCGGTCTCCAGCGCCCTGCCCCGGCTGTCTGTCGGCATGCCGAACGCGGTGAATATCGGATTTCTGGCCCCGCTTAGCGGCCAGGTGGAATCATGGGGCTTGCCCGGATTGCATGGCTGCCGGATCTGGGAAGACTGGCTGAACAAAACCGGCGGGTTGCTGATCAACGGACGACGCTATCCGATCAAGATCGTGGAATGTGACTGCGGCTACGATGCCGAGCAGGCCGAGAAAGGCGCGCGCCATCTGGTGGAGCAGCATGACATCAAGCTGCTGATGATGCTGGGTGGAGATACGATCACGCAGATACGTGACTACCTGACCCAGCGCAAACTCCTGACCTCGACCTTGCTGCCCAGCGACCTGTCACCAGATACACCTTACCTGATCGCGCCAAGTGAACTGCATCCGTTCTACAACGTGACCGGAGTGGAATGGCTGGCGCAAACCAAACCAGAGCTTGGAAGCGTAGCAATCTGCAGCCAGTGCGACGAACTTGGTCTTCCCTCGCTTGCGACCTATCGCGCGGCATTCAAGGCCGGTGGCATCGATATTATCAAGGAAATTCAGTACGATCCCGGCGTGACCGATGCAGCCGGGATAGTGCAGCCGATGCTGGATTCCGGGGCCGATATCCTGTGCTGGTGCACCAGCTATACGCCAATGGTCCATGCCATGACCGAATATGCCCATGCGAAGGGCTTCAAGGGCCAGATCATATCCTGCACACTGGACTATTATGACCAGTTGGTTGCAAGAACATCCGTCGAATTCATGGAAGATTTCGTGTTTCAGTTCCCGGATTTCGACGATGAAAAACTGAAGGAAAAGACGTTTTTCTTCAACCGACCACAAGCCTTCTTCGACGAGTACAACCGCCGCTTTCCCGGCACCTGGACCGCGGTGAGCTGGGAATATGTCGCCATTCTGGACATCTGGCATGCTGCGGTTGAAAAATGCAACAGCGTCAATTCCTTATCCGTATTGGCGGCAATGAAACAGCTTGGACATGTCACCCACGCCTTCGGTCCGGCCCATTGGTGGGGCGAAAGCATGTTTGGGATCGACAACGCGCTGGTCGGAGACTGGCCCGTGGTAACGCTGAAGAACGGCAAGGCGAAAATTGCTACTTTCGGCTCGATCCCCAGATGGCTGCAACGCCATGGCGGCCTTCTCAAAAAGGAAATGTCAAATCTGGGACAGCTTTGGCAACAGCGCTTGCGCTCGAACAGGAATGGAGCCGCTCTGAAAACACGGAAACCGGCATCAATTCTCCTGCAAAAGTAACTTCTGCTCCTCGATCAGGTGCAGCTTGATAAACTCGACTGCTCGCTCGACATCGCGAGAGGCGATCGCGTTGAACAGCGTGTTGTAACGCTGTTGATATTCAAGGATACGCTTCGGGGTCAGGTGCCGGCGAAGCAGCGCAGTACGAAAGCTCAATCTGCAAGCCTCGATCGCCAGATTGTAACAGGATGCCAGCAGTGGGTTGCGCGTACCTTCGGCAATCTTGCGATAAATTTCCTCTTCGCATTTCACGAAGGCAGCGACATCGGTATGCACGCCCTCGATCTTCGACATGAGTTGTTCCAGTTCCCGCACTTCACGCGGCGTCATATTGATGACGGCGAGGCGCACCATCTCGGGCTCAAGTATACCGCGCACCACAAGGTGGTCCAACGGGCTGGTTTCCAACGCAACCGAGTTATCGTCCCGCGTCGGCGCATCTTCCGAGCGATAGGTCACGAAGCTGCCGCTGCCAGGCCGCCGCTTGATGACGTTGCGGGTCTCCAATACATCCAGCGCCTCGCGCACGGTGTTGCGGGCCACCCCCATTTCCGATGCCAGCGCACGTTCCGACGGAAGGCGTGTATCCGGCGGATACTCCTCCGATTTTATTTTCGCAAACAGCCGATCCAGAACGATCTGCACCGTCGCCCCCACCGAGTGGGTGGTGATGATCTGGGACGTTATCCGGTCGATTTCAGCCTTCATTTCATAACTCTGCTATCAGCTCTGCCCTGCGGAACGGCGCAAGACGAGTTTTACCGCAGCACAATCTTCATAACAATCGCCACATGCCCCCCGATTCCGCGCTTTCGGAATTGACGCTCCTTCTTAAGTACTGGAATCCTTAAGTACGGGAATCTCGCCTTGCCATGAGAGAGCAGGCTGCGTATTCTTGTCGCTGAAAAAATTTCACATGCAGGAAACGTTCGCTTGGGAGGTGAATGATGTCGCAGGCAGTTTATCCCACGGTCTCTGCAGGGCCGCCGCGCCCGAGCGTGGTGTTTCAGCGGGGACTGATGGCGCTGCCTGAAGGGCTCGAGCGTTATCAGGTCGCAGGTGCGGGTGCGGTGTTCATCAGCATCGAAGCCGGCGATACGGTCACCATCCGCGATCTCGAAGGCGGCCAGGCGTGTGAGTTGGTTGCCGCGGATGCTTCCGGCCGCACCGATGCCGGCATCCTCGGCACCAAGGCCAACAGCAACGCCGCCGGGCTGAAGGCGCTGCTGCTTGAAGACAATGAGAGCCTCGCCGCCTTCCGCAATGGCTTGGAGCGGCGCGGAATCGATCTCGCCGCACCGCAGGCGGTGCGGCTGTTCGGCAGCACGAGCCCGGTTGGCTCTGAAGAGACCTTCAAGGTAACCCGCGACGGCAGCCTGATCGTGGCGGCCCCCGGCGGCCCGATGGCTGTCGACGGCCATGACACCGCGACACCGCTCCTGGTTCTGGTGCAGCGCGCGCGAATCAAGCCGGCGGGTAAATCATCCGACCTGCCCGAGCCCTTGGCGGATCCGGTGCTCGACCTTCGGGTGAAGTCGGCCACCGCCCGGTCCTATTTCGTCAAGAAGGGCGACTTCATCCAGATCATCGACGTCGACGGGCGTCAGTGCACCGACTTCCAGTGCTTTTCGGCGCGAAAGCTCGACCAGGGCAAGGATCATCCGCTCGACGTCACCGCCACCCGCTCGCTCATGGGCCATGCCTATCCGATGCCGGGGCTGCACGCCAAATATTACGACCAGGACATGGAGCCGCTGGTGGAGGTGGTGCAGGACACCTGCGGCCGCCACGATGCCTTCGCGCTCGCCTGCTACGCCAAATATTACGACGACATCGGCTATCCCGGTCACGTCAACTGCTCCGACAATTTCAACGGCGCGCTGGCCGACAAGGGAGTGAAGCCACGCGCCGGCTGGATGGCGATCAACTTCTTCTTCAACACCGGCATCGACGCTCATGGCGTGATGTTTTCCGACGAGCCGTGGTCGCGGCCGGGCGACTATGTGCTCTTGCGGGCACTGACCGACATCGTCTGCGTTTCGTCTGCCTGCCCTGACGACACCACGCCGGCCAACGGCTGGAATCTCTCAGACATTCACGTTCGCACCTATTCCGGCGCACACAAATTCTCCCGCGCCATCGCCACACGAGCCACTCCGGATGCCGAGCCCAAAATGACCCGTGAAACCGCATTCCATTCGAGCCTTGCCAAGCACACCCGCAACTTCGTCGAATATCGCGGCTACTGGCTGGCCAATTGCTTCGCGAAAGCAGGACCGATCGAGGAATATTGGGCTTGCCGCGAAAAGGCCGTGGTGATGGACCTGTCGCCGCTGCGCAAATTCGAGGTTACCGGGCCGGATGCCGAGGCGCTGCTGCAGTATACGTTGACGCGCGACGTCAAGAAGCTCGGCGTCGGCCAGGTGGTCTACACCGCGATGTGCTACGAGCATGGCGGCATGATCGACGACGGTACCCTGCTCCGGCTCGGAAAGGATAATTTCCGCTGGATCGGCGGCGACGACTATAGCGGCATCTGGCTGCGCGAGACCGCCGAAAAGCTCGGGCTGAAGGTGCTGGTTCGCTCTTCCACCGATCAGATGCACAACATCGCGGTGCAGGGACCGAGAAGCCGCGACATCCTGAAGGAAATCGTCTGGACGGCGCCGCATCAGCCGACCTTCGAGGAGCTGGAGTGGTTCCGCTTCACCGTCGCCCGGATCGGCGGCGCCGAAGGTGTGCCGGTCGTGGTGTCGCGCACGGGCTACACCGGCGAGCTCGGCTATGAGGTTTTCTGCCATCCGCGCGATGCCGAAAAGGTGTTCGACGCAGTTTGGGCGGCCGGCCAGCCGCACGGCCTCAAGCCGATGGGGCTGCAGGCGCTCGACATGGTGCGCATCGAGGCGGGCCTGGTATTTGCCGGCTACGACTTCTCCGACCAGACCGACCCGTTCGAGGCCGGCATCGGCTTCACTGTGCCGCTGAAGACCAAGACCGACGACTTCATCGGCCGCGAGGCGCTGATCCGCCGCAAGGAGCACCCGGTGCGCAAGATGGTCGGGCTCGACATCGACGCCAATGTCGAAGTCGGCCACGGCGATTGCGTGCATGTCGGACGCGCCCAGATCGGCGAGATCACCTCGGCGATGCGCTCGCCGCTGCTCGGCAAGAGCATTGCGCTTGCCCGCCTCGACGTGGCTCACGCCGAGCTCGGCACAAAGGTCGAGATCGGCAAGCTCGACGGCCATCAGAAGCGATTGCCTGCAACCGTCGTCGGCTTCGCCCACTACGATCCCAAGAAGGAACGGCCCAGGTCGTAGCCAAATCGATGTCCCAGGCCCGGCCATACGCCGGGCCTGCTGCTTTAGACTGTCCGGAGACTCACTCGGAGGGGGCGGGTCCGGCTGGACTGAAATCCTGCAGCGTGTAGGGTAAGCAAGGGGTAAATGGGGGAAAGAGCATTCTTGGCGGCCGATACGGCCGGCATTTGCGTTCCATCGCCACAAAAACGCTTGACGACGGCGATGGTTATGACAAAGTTTACCCTAAGGAAAAAAAGATGAACGGC
>NZ_JBLLVA010000065.1:0-4547 GCF_047739745.1 Borborobacter xinjiangensis
AAAGGCCCGCCGGTTTGGCGGGCCTTTTGCTTGGATGCGGTCGTGGCGGGGCTGGGTGCGCCGCCGCCGGGCGTGGCGCTATTCGGCGGCCTCGGCGTGCTGGGTGAGCGGCTGGACGCGGGCGGCGCAGTATTTGAACTCGGGGATCTTGCCGTAGGGGTCGAGCATCGGGTTGGTCAGCTTGTTGGCCGGGCTCTCGTTGAAGCAGAACGGCATGAACACCATGCCGTCGGCGACCTCGCGGTCGGCGCGCAGGATCGCCTCGACGGTGCCGCGCCGCGTCTCGACCTCGACCATGTCGCCGATGGCCAGGCCGCGCCTGGCGATCTCGTGCGGGTTCATGGCGGCGATGCCGTAGGGCTCGATGGCGTTGAGCACCCCGGCGCGCCTGGTCATGGCGCCGGTGTGCCAGTGCTCGAGGATGCGCCCGGTGGTCAAGACCAGCGGGAAGTCGGCGTCCGGCACCTCGTCGGGCGGCAGCAGGTCGGCCGGCACGATGCGGCCGCGCCCGTCCGAGGTCGGGAAGCCGGAGGTGAAGACGATCTCGTTGCCGGGCAGGTCGGGGCCGTCGGCCGGGTAGATCACCGAGCCCTCGCGCTCGATGCGCTCCCAGGAGATGTGCTTCAGCGACGGCATCACCCGCGCCATCTCGGTGTAGACCTCCGAGACATGGCCGTAGGTCCAGCCGAGGCCCATGCGGCGGGCCAGCTCGATGATGATGTCGAGGTCCTGGCGCGCCTCGCCGGGCAGCTCGAGCGCCGGCCGGCCGATCTGCACCTGGCGGTTGGTGTTGGTGAAGGTGCCGAGCTTCTCGGCATGCGCCGAGGCCGGCAGCACCACGTCGGCATGCCAGGCGGTCTCGGTCAGGAAGATGTCCTGCACCACCAGGTGCTCGAGATGGGCAAGGGCGGCGCGGGCATGGCTCTGGTCGGGGTCCGACATCGCCGGGTTCTCGCCCATGATGTACATGCCCTTGATCTCGTCGGCATGGATGGCGTCGATGATCTCGACCACGGTCAGGCCGCGCTTGGGGTCGAGCGTCTGGCCCCAGAAGTTCTCGTACTGGCCGCGGATGTCGACATTCTCCACCGACTTGTAGTCGGGATAGTACATCGGGATCAGCCCGGCGTCGGAGGCGCCCTGGACGTTGTTCTGGCCGCGCAGCGGGTGCAGCCCGGTGCCGGGGCGCCCGACATGGCCGGTGATCAGCGCCAGCGCGATCAGGCAGCGCGAATTGTCGGTGCCGTGGGTGTGCTGCGACACGCCCATGCCCCAGAAGATCATCGAGCGCTCGGCCTTGGCATAGGTGCGCGCCACCTCGCGCAGCACCGAGGCCTCGATGCCGCAGACCTCGGCCATCGCCTCGGGCGAGAAGTCCTTGACCTTGGCCTTCAGCGCCTCGAAGCCGGAGACGTTGGCCTGGATGTACTGCTCGTCGTAGAGCTTCTCCTCGACGATGACGTGGATCAGCGCGTTGAGCATGGCCACGTCGCTGCCCGGCTTGAAGCGCAGCGAATGGCTGGCGTGGCGCATCATGTCCTGGCCGCGCGGGTCCATGATGATCAGCTTGGTGCCGCGCTTGGCCGCCTGCTTGAAATAGGTGGCGGCGACCGGGTGGTTGGTGGTCGGGCGCGCGCCGATGACGATGACGCAGTCGGCCTTCAGCGCATCCATGAACGGCGCCGACACCGCGCCGGAGCCGACCCCCTCCATCAGCGCCGCCACCGAGGAGGCGTGGCACAGCCTGGTGCAGTGGTCGACATTGTTGGTGCCGAAGCCCTGGCGGATGAACTTCTGGAACAGATAGGCCTCCTCGTTGGAGCCCTTGGCCGAACCGAAGCCGGCCAGCGCGTTGCCGCCATGCTGGTCGAGGATGGTCTTCAGCCCGGAGGCGGCGCGCTCCAGCGCCTCCTCCCAGCTCGCCTCGCGGAACACCGTCAGCGGATCGACGCCGCGCAGGTCGATGTCGCCGGCCTTCGGCGCGTCGTCGCGGCGGATCAGCGGCCTGGTCAGCCGTTCCGGCGACATCGCATAGTCGAAGCCGAAGCGGCCCTTGACGCACAGCCGGTTCTCGTTGGCCGGGCCGTTGCGGCCGTCGATCTGGACGATCCTGTTGTCCTTGACGGCGACGCTGGTCTGGCAGCCGACGCCGCAGAACGGGCACAGCGAGTCCACCACCTTGTCGAATTCCTGGATGGCGCGGGTCCTGGCCGCCTCGTCCATCAGCGTCTTCTCGTAGAGCGCCCCGGTCGGGCAGGCCTGCACGCATTCGCCGCAGGTCACGCAGGTCGACAGCCCCATCGGGTCGTGCATGTCGAACACCGGGATGGTGTGGCCGCCGCGCGCGGCCATGCCGATGACGTCGTTGACCTGCACCTCGCGGCAGGCGCGCGCGCAGGCGCCGCAGGCGATGCAGGCGTCGAGATTGACGGCGATCGCCGGGTTGGAGATGTCGAACTCGGCAATCTCCGCCGCGTCGAACTTCGAGGGATAGCGCTCGCTGCCCGAAATCCCCATCGAGAAGGCCCACTGCCAGAACGCCGACTGGTTGTCGGGGCCCTCCTCGGCCGGGCGCATGTTGCTGGCCAAGAGCTCGAACACCATCTGTCGCGACTTCGCCGCCCGCTCGCTGGCGGTGTTGACCACCATGCCCGGGGTCGGGGTGCGGATGCAGGAGGCGGCCAGCACCCGCTCGCCCTCAATGTCGACCATGCAGGCGCGGCAGTTGCCGTCGGTGCGGTAGCCGGGCAGGTCGACATGGCACAGATGCGGGATCTTGGTGCCCTCGCGCCTGGCCACGTCCCAGATGGTCTCGCCTTCGGCCGCGCTGACCGTCTTGCCGTCCAGGGTGAATTCGATTGTGCCCGCCATCTTCAGAGGTCCTTACGGAAATGCGTCAACAAATGGTTGACCGGGTTGGGCGCCGCCTGGCCGAGGCCGCAGATCGAGGCGTCGCGCATCACCTGCTCGAGGTCGCGCAGCGCCGGCTCGTCGAGGGCGCCGTCCTTCTGCAGCAGCGCCACCATCTTGCCGGTGCCCTCGCGGCACGGCGTGCACTGGCCGCAGCTCTCATGCTTGAAGAACTTCAGCAGGTTGAGGGTGGCCGCCTTGGCGCTGTCCTGGTCGGAAAACACCACGATCGCATGCGAGCCGACGAAGGCGCCGTGCTTGGCGAGCTCGCCGCCGAAATCGAGCGGAATGTCGCCGAGCGAGGCCGGCAATATGCCGCCCGAGGCGCCGCCCGGCAGATAGGCCTTGAAGCTGTGGCCGTCGGCCATGCCGCCGCAATAGCCCTCGATCAGCTCGCGCACCGTCACCCCGGCCGGCGCCAGCTTGACGCCGGGGTTCTTCACCCGCCCCGACACCGACCACGAGCGGATGCCGGGATGGCCGGGCTTGCCCTGCCCGGCAAACCAGGCCGGCCCCTTCTCGACGATGTCGCGGATCCACCACAAGGTCTCGACATTGTGGTTCAAGGTCGGGCGGCCGAACAGCCCGACCTCGGCGATGTAGGGCGGCCGGTGGCGCGGCATGCCGCGCTTGCCCTCGATGCTCTCCAGCATCGCGCTTTCCTCGCCGCAGATATAGGCGCCGGCGCCGCGCCTGAGCTCGATGAAGCCGGGCGCGGCCAGGCCGGCCGCCTCCAGCGCGGCGATCTCGGCGCGCAGGATGGCCAGCACCGCCGGATATTCGTCACGCATGTAGAAATAGATGCGCTCGGCCTCGACCGCGTGCGCGGCGATCAGCGCCCCCTCCAGCGTGCGGTGCGGGTCGCGCTCTAGATAGACGCGGTCCTTGAAGGTGCCCGGCTCGCCCTCGTCGCCATTGATCGACATCAGCCGCGGCCCGGCATAGGAGCGCACGAACTGCCACTTCTTGCCGGCCGGAAAGCCCGCCCCGCCCAGCCCGCGCAGGCCGGCATCCTGCATGGTGGCGATCAGGTCCTCGGTCTTCACCGCGCCGGCGCGCACCTTCTCAAGCAGCCGGTAGCCGCCGTCGGCGCGGTAGGCGGCAAGCCCGGTGTAGTCGGGCACCTTGACCTTTGTGTCGCCGGCCTTGGCCAGCGCCAACAGGCCGTCCGCCGTCGCGTGGTCTACCTCGCGGTCGCCGATGCGCGCCGCCGGCGCCCCGGCGCAGCGCCCCATGCACGGCGCCCGCACCACCCGCACCGCGGCCGGGTCGGCGCCCTTCTCAAGCGCCCCGACCAGGCTCTCGGCCCCGGCCAGCATGCAGCTCACCGAATCGCACACCCGGATCGTCAGCGGCGCCGGCGGCGTCTCGCCTTCCTTGACCACGTCGAAATGATCGTAGAACGAGGCGACCTCGTAGACCTCGGCCTGCGCCAGCCTCAGCTCATGCGCCAGCGCCCGCAAATGCCGCGCCGACAAATGCCCGTACCGGTCCTGGATCAGGTGCAGGAACTCGATCAACAGATCCCGCCGCCGCGCCCGCGACCCCAGCAGCGCCCGAACCTCGCCAAGCGCCACATCGTCAAGCCCGCGACCCTTCGGTCCCCGATCCCGACGACCACGTTCCTGAAATGTCAT
>NZ_JBLLVA010000066.1:0-4200 GCF_047739745.1 Borborobacter xinjiangensis
TAGCGCATCCTTTGAGTCGGAAGATAAGGATGCCCCATCAAAACCCGGGATCAAACATCTAGGACGCATGGCACGTGATCGGCAGGCACTACCCGCAATTAAGGACTGATTGGCACCCCTGTAATTAGAGGGTTCTCGAGTATGTGCAGCCTTCAGCTTGCCCATCTGGGCCGCGCGAAACCGTGATGCGATCAACTTGCGGAGAATGAGGTGCCAGCTTGTCCCAAATCCATTTGGCAATATTTTCCAAGGAGGGCACGGCCAAGCCGTCAATGTCGTTCAGGTATGTATGATCCAGGATTTTTTGCACTGAACCAATTCTCGGCTCTACCTCGTAAAGATTGGCTGGCCAGCCAAACACTGAATCAGGTGAACCCTTGAAGTGGACTCGAACCCTGAAGGTGTGGCCGTGTAGCCCGGAAAATGGCTGCAGCTGGTGGGCCGCCTCGAATGTGAACTCCTTGTAGGTGTCGACCATCGCTACGTCGGCAGAACGCTCCAAAATACACCCCCAAAAACCCGAAGCCGATCTATCTGACATTCTGATCATTCAGTGTCAAATCCATTCGACCCTTGCCCCTGGAAATAGTGAATAAGACAACGCTTTTTACGCGCCCGATTAACGCGGCATTTAAGGATCGGAACGATAATACAAGCGGGCAATGATGAGGCAAAGGACCAAATAATGTCAAGCGTTCGCGGCACACTTGCCTTAACTGTTTTGCTCATCTTGCTGACCATATCTCCGGGGCACGTTCAGGATCACAAGCTCTTGCCGCCAACGGAGACACCAATCCTGACGATCGAGGGCAATATCCGAACGACTAACGCCGATGGTGTGGCGCAGTTCGATCGTGACATGCTTGAGAGGCTCGGTATGACTACATTGACCACCACCACGCCATGGTTCACCGGACCGGTCGAATTTGAGGGCGTTTTGCTCGAACAGATTATGGCGTTTGTCGGAGCGCAAGGTACGGAAGTAGTCGCGGTAGCGCTGAATGACTACCGTACCACGATTCCTCTCAAGGATTTCAACGAGTTCGATGTAATATTGGCGCTGAAGCGTGATAAGAAATACATGCCGGTGAGTGATAAGGGGCCGCTGTTCGTAGTGTATCCGTACGACAGTTCTCCAGAATTGCATACTCAAAAATACTATGCACGGTCGATTTGGCAACTTACACGCCTGATTGTTCGATGATGTTGAAATGAATGCATCCTCGCGCAGCCTGAGAGACTCATTTCAGCCGCTAAAAATAATTCTCAGCACCGCAATGATTGTTCTCGGGTCCGGCGCAGTTTATCTTTCGGCGCTCACCTTCGAGCGACAGGAGATGCTCGCCAAGGTCTCGCGCTACAATGTGGCATGGAGCGCGGGTCAGGGCGTGAACGAGTTCTTGCGGCTGCGTCAGCGCGTCAGCGAATTGGCGGTCAGGGAAGGTTCGAAGCACGAGGCACAGCTCCGGTTTGACATCGTCAAGAACCGGCTGGAGCTGTTTCGCAGCGGCGAGTTTCAGCCCTTTGTGCTGGAAGCGGACGACCGGCGAAGGACGGTGGAGTTACTATCCAACTTCCTCCATCGCGCCGAAATGCTGATCGAGCAGATTGAGAATCCCGCAACTGCGAGAGCCCTCCTATCAGAGATGGCCCCTCTGGAAGGAGAGCTCATCGGTCTCGCCGCGGAGGCCAATAATTACGGCGGGCAACAGGTCGCGCGCGATCGACAAGAACTTCTGCAACTGCATTGGACGTTCTCTGCCCTGGCTGGGGGCCTCGTGCTCTGCACGTTTGTGCTTATTGTGGTTCTGGAAAGACGAAATCGGCTTCTTATCCACGCTCAGCAAAAGCTCCATGCGCTCAATGCAGCATTGGTGCAAACGAGCGAGGACCTCGAGAAGGCCAATTCTACAGCGCACGCCGCAAATGATGAGTTGATTACTCAAAACCGCCTATTCGATACAGCACTACATAACATGTCGCAGGGACTTTGCATGTTCGGCGAAGATCGCCGGCTTATCGTTAGCAATCGTAGGTTGGCCACCATATATGGGCTGTCTCCGGAATCGCTACGGCCTGGGAGTACTTTCGAAGATATCATACGGCTCACGGTGCGGACGGGTGTCTGCTCACGCGACAGCGCCGAGAATATCCGTTCGGAACAGCTAGGCCTGATTGCTCGAAAGGAGCAAGGTACGTTACTGCACGAACTGAGCGATGGCCGCGTGATTTCGATTTTGCATCAACCGATGAATAACGAAGGCTGGGTGGCTACTTACGACGACATCACCGAACGCCATCACGCTGAGGCCCAAATGTTGCACATGGCGCGCCACGACGCTCTCACTGACTTACCTAACCGAATACTTCTTCGTGACCGAATGTGGAGTGAGCTAGCTCGATGTCAAAGGCATCAGCGCTGTGCCGCAGTTTTCTGCTTGGATCTCGACCATTTCAAAAACGTCAATGATACGCTCGGACATTCCATGGGCGATCGGCTACTTCGCGAGGTTGCCACGCGGGTCGCAACCCTCGTGCGCCGAGGGGACACTGTGGCCCGATTGGGAGGCGATGAATTCGTGATCCTGCAGACGGACGTTACACAGCCGGCGGACGTCGATCAACTCGCCCAACGTGTAATCAAGGTTCTTAGCGAACCGTACGAGCTCGATGGCCATCAGGTTGTAATCGGGGTGAGCGTGGGCGTAGCCCTGACGTCAGGGATTGCGGACGACCCTGATACACTCCTGAAAAATGCCGACTTGGCGCTCTACCGAGCCAAAGAGGACGGGCGTGGTACGTTTTGCTTGTTCCAGCCCGAAATGGCGGCGCGTCTTCAGCGCCGTCGGACCATTGAACTCGACTTGCGTGCGGCCGATTTTGACGAGGAGTTTGACGTAGTATTTCAGCCGATCGTGAATATTCACACGCTGCAAGTCACCACACTTGAAGCACTGTTGAGGTGGCCGCGCTGCAGACACGGACCCGTCGCAACCGAGGAAATCATCGCGATCGCCGAAGACACAGGCTTGATCGTCAACCTAGGCGAGTGGGTGTTGAAAAGAGCTTGTCTAGCGGCTGCAAACTTGCCGGGCGAGCTCAATTTCGCCGTTAATCTGTCACCCATGCAGTTCATGCGAGGCGACGTCGTTGAGACGGTTTCCAGGGTGCTCGCCGCAACGGGAGTTCCTCCTAGTCGGCTTGAACTGGAAGTGACTGAGACGTTTTTGCTTGAGGACAGCCAAAGGTCGTCCTGTGCGCTCCGGGATTTGCGCGCGCTGGGTGTGCGCATATCGCTCGACGATTTCGGAACCGGTTATTCCTCGCTCGGCTATCTCAGAAAATATACCGTAGACAAGATCAAGATAGACCGTTCTTTCGTGGAGCAAATCTGCACAAACCAGGATCACAGGGCAATCGTGCACGCAATTGTCCGCTTGGCCCATGCACTGGGCATGAAGACCACGGCTGAAGGAATAGAAACGGAAGACCAACTGGAAATCATTCGCGCTACAGGTTGCGACGAGGTCCAGGGCTATCTATTCAGCCCGCCAAAATCGCTGGCGGAAATAACGGGCTCCCTTGGGACACTCAGCAGCAAAGCGACGGATGCTTAGCGTGCTGCCCCGCGCGCGAGGGATACGGTTTCGAAGGCGAGGTATTTGGAACCCTCCATATGATCGAGGTGTAGCCCTCGAAGGTTGGATGGATACATCGAACGTCAGAGCGCGGCTTTTTTCCTTCGGTCCATTGCCAGAATTCAGTATTGCAAAAGCGAGAAAGCACGCCGTCTCGGGTGTGAAGTGACGGGCTTGGTGCGGCTAGTCCATGTTGAGAGCTTGGGTACCTTTCGCCGGCCAATTTGTTCCACCAGATTGCGAAAGACGTAGGTTGGAGCAGATGACGTCGATTTTTTGAATTCGTCTGCTTCACGGATGGCACAGAATCTTTACAGTTTATCGGCGAAGTGACCGGCGCGAGGCTGGGCAGACATCTCCCGGTCACAAGTTCGGAGAACGTGCATGTCGGTCCTTGTTCGGGTTCTTGCTACCTTCGCGCTATTGTTCGGGGGTATTTCGGCTTCCTCGCCGTCCATAGCTGAAGAGAATGGGCAGGTCGTTCATGTGACGTCCGGAGTGACGTTGCCCCCAAGTTTTATCCAGTTTTGAGTTCGCTCCAGCGGTTTTGGGTTGCTGTATT
>NZ_JBLLVA010000067.1:0-3748 GCF_047739745.1 Borborobacter xinjiangensis
CTCGGCGACCATAACCGCCGGAACTCTAACTTATCCGGTGGACCTCCCTAATGGGGCAGGCCATGGCCCAGGTATCCTGCTTTCGAGGGGTGCTTGTCGAAACGGGCGAACAGATTCTCCATGGCGCCGGCCTGCACGAGATGTTCCCTGAACAACCAGATCGTCTTGGCGTCCGGTACGTGATCACCGGCATCCAGAAGACCAAGGAACCGGCCGAAGGTGCGCCGGTCCATGATCTGGAATTCTGCCTGGTCGTCCGACAGACTATACAGCGCCTGCAGCACCAACACCTTGAACATCATCACTGGATCATAGGGCGGGCGGCCACCCTTCGTGCCATCGGACCGCTTCAGCGCCTTGGCCAGTGGCTTGCGGAACATCTCCCACGGCACGACAGCGTTCAATTTCTCCAAAGGATCGCCGGCTTCGCTCAGACGCGCATAGCGCTCGTCAACATCCCAGAAACCGGCCTGTCCTCGCATCCGACGCCTCCCAGCAAATCAGCATGGCGATGGAATCAAATCTCGGCCGAAAATGCGAGGTAATTCGAGACCTCCAGCTGGTTGCGATCGCCCACGACTTCCATCCAAGGCTCGGCCACGTAGACGTAGCACGTTGCGCACACGCCGCCGCCATCGCCGGCAATGGGCCTTGGCTTTCGCTGGCCCGGCCGGCTGTTGCCTTCACCTACTGCGTCAACGCCTTACAGGCTCGAGCAAGCTTGTTCATGCTCGCAATGAATTTGTCGTGTAACCGCGAATCCGGAATGAGGATCAGGTGGTCATTCATGTACGAAAATTGTGTGTATCCATCTTTGAGAAGAAAATGATTATTGGAAATACTCACATTATGCTTATAGAGCGGCCTCATAGGAAGACCATCATATCCTTCGGGGATAATTTGTATAAAATTCTTTGAGCCGCTCCTACTATTAAATAGGTCGATGGATTTAATCTCTCCAATTTTTGAAAAGTCTAAAACGAATTTATTATTCCAGTGAAACTTACTGGATTTCTCGTCAACCATTTCTTTAGTTGATACGGTTCCAGATTTCCATTTCCCATCATTCAAAATGACACTTACATCAACATCATCATTGATCACTATCTTACATGGCTTCTCTTCGTAATGGGAAAGTATTTTCCCGTATCGAGTTGCACTGATATAGGTTATTCCGACAAATCTTTTTTTATCGGAAATTAAACTGGAATCAAAAATGCCAAAATAACTTTTATTTGATTCGGAATCATATAAGCCCATTCCGCCTTTAACAGCATTTATATTAATTTCTTCAGTTATTTTCGACGTGTATTCTTCATATTTTGATTTAGATTCAGCATATATATCAAGTACGTCTGCGTATCGCTCACCAGATTTTCCAAACCGCCGCAAATATGACTCGGCTGCTTTGGCGGCACCTATGTGGTCTTTCGCCTTCAACTTTGCATTAGCGTCAAAAAATAAAATTCCGTCCGGAAGGTCAGGAGTAATTTTCCTGATTTTCGATATTTCCTTTATGATGCGCTGATAGTCATTCGCCTCAACGGCTTTCATCAGCTCGCGTGCCATCATGTCTGCCTCTATTTCGGCTGGAAGCTGTGCGCGGGCTGGTCCCAAACCCATCGCAAGCGTAGCCGCGATCACCATCGCGGTCAGGTAGGACGACGATCGTACCATCATTTGACTCCAGCAGAATGATTCAGTGTTCAATGAAAATGCTCTACTTATTGCTTGCGCTGCCAAGCGCCTTCGAAAGCGACTTGCTAAGATCGTCCTGAGCCCGGCGCCGGCGTTCAATTTCGATGGCAGCCTTCCGGACGGCGAGGTCGTGGGACCGGATAGCAGCTGCCAGTGATGCTTCGGCGTCCCGCTCGCACTGCGCCAGTGTTTGCGGCCAGACGGCAATTTCCCGCTCGTAGGTGGCGACAGCTTCCTGGAAACGTTCTTCCTTGCGGGCCTCTTCTTCGCGCTCGCGGTGCCTGTTCTCGCGCTTGATCTGTTCGCACGCGTCGTAGTCTGAATCTGGACCCGACGAGCAAGGGCCAGTTCGAGGCTCCGATGTCAGATGCAGTCCCTTGACCTCTTTCATGGGACGTGACGGTTTCCCGTCCTTGCACATTTGAAGAGCTTTCTCATGTTGAGCGTCGATATCCTGACGCTGACCTTTGAACTTTGCTGTTGCCTGATCAACTGCGTCCGCGCTTGCCTTGACAGCTGATAATGGGCTCTCCGACGCGGTTCCGTCCTGTTTGGTAAGCTCATTCGCGAGCGATTCTTGAAGGGCCTCAGCAAGCGAAGGCTTCTTTTTCGCTGCAGAGTCTTTCTTCGGCTTGCACTCTTTGTTGGAACCTAACGAAACGATGCAAGCGTCCTCAAGAACCTGATCGAGTTTCGCCAGATTGGCGAATTGGACATTGCAGAGTTTCACGCGAGTTATTTCAATCCCGCCTTTGAAGAGAGATTGCGCTTGGCGCCGCTTCAGAAACTCACTGGACGAGCAAGCATCGTCGCTGTTGATAAAGAGACCGTCCCAACTCGGACTTCCCGGCGTGTTATAGCTGTGGCCTGCGCCGCTGGCACTGAAGGCTCCGGGGCGAAGCGGCAACCACACCGGGCCGAGGGTGGCGTTTGCGATGGTCGAAGGTAGACGACCGGAGAACGTCGCGCTACTGAGCTTGATTTGTTTGACCGCCTCACGCACTCGCTCATCGACGTATTGTGCACTGTGCGCCAGTATCTCGTTTGTGCCGACGCCATTCTTGAGGCGAACCTTGTCGAGAGTCCACGCTACGCGACTCTCCACGACAGGCTCACCCAACAAGACGTCCACATTGTAGATCTGGTGGAAGTGGAAACAAACTTCAGCCACATGGCGAGATGCTGAAGGGTTGACCGTCGCGCACGGGGTGCTGGGGCCAGATCTGGACGTGTACTCGGCCGAAACAGCCTTATTCTGAGGCAGCAGAATCCCAAGGGCTGCCAGCAAAAGAGCGGATCGCACTGAGAAGAAATTTAGCATGCAAAGCGCCTCGAAAAAGCAGATCGGATCAATCAAAGAGTTTCAGTGTTTCAATGGAATTTATTCCGTGAAGGAGCGCCAATTCAATATTAAAGTGTTCATTAGAGATGAATAATATATATTTTCTGCATTTGATTGTTGGACACTGATGCCATCCGGAAACTGCAAACTAATTAAAAATGTGCAAATGTGGCGATATGAGTCCAATGTTTCATAGCGCGAAAAAAGCGATCGGGGCGATGGTCGCGGCTGTAAGCTGCGGGTGCTTTCGGGACATCTCGTAGTATGATTATCCGTGTAGCCCGTCGCAAGCCACACGCGTACGCCGCTGGGGACCGGGATCATCGCAGGCTCTCCAGTCTCCGGATGATCCGCAGCAGCGCTGTAACCTCTACGTCCGGCTCGACGATTATCCGCCGCCCGTTCCCGCTCACGATCTCGAGCCGACTTTTTCCATTGGTGATGTGGGAAGTCGAATGCCTCGCATCAATATCGGCCACAGGCACGACACGCGCTTCGACCAAGGTTTGATCTTGAACCAGAGATGGTTGGATTTCAGTCCCCTTCCATCCGCCATCAGCTAAAATCGATGTAATTCTCTATAAAATCAACACGTTGTAAATTTGAGAAATTGAACAACCCTCACGTGGACGCCTCGAAAAACCTCGCCATTGACGGCTCGGGATGATTCACTGCCCCGGTGATTTGCCGGGAGGGGATGGATGCGGG
>NZ_JBLLVA010000068.1:0-3392 GCF_047739745.1 Borborobacter xinjiangensis
GGCAGGGCCATAACGCGAACCGGTGGAACAGGACGATGCCGTACAGGTTGGGTAGCGCCATGCTGGCGGCATTGATCATCACGATACGACAGCGCCACCCATTTTCAGCTGGGTTACATCCCTATATCCGAGAGCAAGGACGCGATCAGTGCGTCTGGTGCCTTGAAGCGGCCGCGTCTCAGTTCCGGCGGGATGACCGCCTCGACTGCTTCCAGCTTTTCGCTGGGATCCATGCGCAGATAGACCTCGGTGGTGCGGATATCGGCATGACCAAGCCACAGCGCCACCTTTCGCACATCGTGCGTCGCCTGAAGCATCACGACAGCACAGCTATGGCGCAGTTGATGTGGCGATACGTTCCGATCGCGTAATGTCGTGCAAATTTCCCCCGCTTTGCGAACGTGCTTGTCGAGCACATATTCGAAGCCGGCACGGCTCATGGGCTCTCCCCGCGCATTGACGAACAGTTCGGGAACGGGGACGGTCCCTCTGATGCTGAGCCAGGCGCGAAGATCCCGCGCGGTCTCTTTCCAGAGCGGCAGGCAACGTTCCTTGCGGCCCTTACCCTTGATCATCACGCTACACCCATTCTGGAGCGACAGGTTCTCCGTCAGTACGCCGACCAACTCGGACACGCGAAGACCGGCGGCGAAGCAGAGATGCATCATTGCCCGATCTCGTACGCCGGAACGTGTGGCGAGATCGGGAGCGCTCAGGATCGCGCGGACTTCGCCGATCGTCAGATGCTGTATGAGCTTCTGGTCATGGCGCTTTGCAGGAATGGCATGGATCCGGGCGATCTGCTCCAGAGCGGATGGCACACGGTATTCGACGTAGCGCATGAACGTCTTGATCGCCGCAAGTCTCACATTGCGCGTGGTAATCGCGTTGCCACGTTCGTTTTCGATATGGCGCAGGAAGGCCAGGATCAGGGTTGCGTCGAGATCTTCGAGCGTCAGCAGCGACGGGCGGGTGGCGAGTCGTTTGGCCGAGAACTCGAAGAGCAGCTTGAAGCTGACCGCATAGGTTTCGCAACTTCTGGGACTATAGCCGCGCTGATGAGGCATGTGCTCACGCAGGAAGCTGGTGATGAGAGGGGCGAGCTGCGTCATACGCCCATCTCCCCGACCAGCGTCTCGGCAGCCAAAGCGATGTCCGTCATAATTTGCGGCGTCGCTTCGAGATACCAGTATGTGTTTCTGACGTCGGCGTGGCCCAGGTAGGTGGACAGGGCAACGAAGTGGCGGGCGACAACACCACGATCAGCGCCGCACTGGACCAGAACCCGGGTTGCAAACGTATGGCGAAGGTCGTGGATACGGGGCTGGGACTGACGCCCCGGCGTGATGCCCGCGCGTCGCAGGATGCAGCGGAACGTGGAGTTGACCACGC
This sequence comes from Borborobacter xinjiangensis, assembly GCF_047739745.1. NCBI lineage: Bacteria > Pseudomonadati > Pseudomonadota > Alphaproteobacteria > Hyphomicrobiales > Phyllobacteriaceae > Borborobacter > Borborobacter xinjiangensis. The sequence goes on from NZ_JBLLVA010000068.1 coordinate 1,393, forward strand.
GGGCACACATCTGACGGTGTTTGACGGAGGGAAAGAGCCAATCACTATCGCCGCCACGCCGGCGCCGAACATCGAGGTAGCGCTGTAAGGCTTCCCTGACCGACGCATGCAATGGCACCAGCCGGCTCTTTCGGAACTTGGTATCCCGGATGTAGAGCACACCATCAGGCTGGATGTCATGAAGTCTGAGGGCAAGCGCTTCGGAGATGCGCAATCCCGTGGCCGCGATCAGACCGAAGATCATCACATAGATTTCGCGGCGCAGGGGATTGGGCTTTTGACGCCGCAGTTTTCCAGCGGCATCGAGGATGCGCGCGATCTCGTCGGCGGAGTAGATATAGGGAGTTGGCCGGATGTATTGGCGAGGTTGTGCCAGATCGGTGCGCGGAACCTCATGCCGAGGATCTTCCGTATGCAGGAAGCGCGCGAACAGGATGACGTCCCGCAACCGCCGCGCCCGCCCCCCAGGAGTCCAGGAGGGTGTTTCCAGCCAGACAAGAACAGACGAGACCTGTACATAGGTCTCACGCCGCAAGTCGGCGAAGCGGGCGAAGGCGCGCAGATGCCATTCCGCCTTGGCCAATTTGTAGCCGAGAGCCCGACGCAGAGCGATATAGCGGTGAACATCGTTGCTCAGCATGGCAACCTCCCGCCCCAGGGTTGGGTGATCTCGGACAGAAGACCTATATCCACCTTGGCATAAAGTGCCGTCACCGATGGGGAGCGGTGTCGCAGCACCGCGCCAATGCCCGTGAGGCTGACGCCCTTGCGCAGCATCGCCGTCGCCGCGGAGTGGCGCAGGATATGTGCGCCGCGATGAGCACTTTTGATCCCGGCCCGGTCGAGCGCCCGGTTCACAATGCATTTCACGGTGATGCGGCTGACGACCCTGATCGGCGCGGTGCTCGTCAGGAACACACGGCTTGTTGCGATGCGCGGCCGTGCCCTCTCGATATAGGCAAGGATAGTGTCCCCGATCTCCTGCGTCAGCGGCAGGCGTTCCTCACGCCGGGATTTTCCCGCAAGAACGATTTGGCCAGACGCCCAGTCGATTTGGTCGAAGGTGAGATTGGCAACTTCGCCTGCCCTGAGACCCAGACGGGCCAGAAGCAGGATGATAGCCCGATCACGCACCCGTTCTTCGCCGGCACAGGCGTCGAGAAGTCGGTCGATTTCGGTTTCGGCCAGGAAGCGCGGCGTGCTGGCCAGCGCCCAGTTGGCAAATGTGGGAACGGCTCGCTCGCGACCGATCGGACATTGTTCGGTCGCCACCAGATATTTGAGGTATGCACGGGTTGCAACAGCAATGGCCTGGGTACGCCACCGGCCGACCGTGCTGGCGCGCTCAAGGACAAAGCCGCGGATCGCCGCCACCGTGTAGCTCGCAGGGTTCGTTCCGAGCTTCTCCAGCAGATCGGCAATGACGTGCTCGTAAAGATCGAGTGTGGATTCTTTGGTGCCGCGTTGCTCCCGCATCCAGCATCGGAATGCAGCAAGTTCCGGCCATGTGTCGTGCAGGGAAGGCTGATGCTCTGGTGGCAAAACATCCATTTCGCGCAGATAGGCTATGAATAGGGCAGCCGCTCCCTGCGGGGCGCGAGCTTTCTTGCTACCGCCGAACACCGAAGCCGAGGCGGAGAATGCAACGGCAAGTGTTTCGACGCCGAAGCCCGAACCGCGGACCCAATCAGTCCATAGCGCCAGCAGGCGCATAACTTCCACTATCGTTGCCGGTGAGTAATTCCGCCTGCCGAGCCAATCCCGGAAGCCGTCCACATGTGGCTGCAACCAGTTGAGCCGAACCTCAACGCTTCGGCGGTGTCTGCGCTTACGCTTTGTCATCTATATCTCCTTCAATCTGCTTGTTCACACCGTTCAGAACCGGCGCGACGAACAGACCGAAGATTTCGACGTCATGCTATGCGCGATGGATTGAACCATGCTGAGACGCCAGCGATCCCGTTTCTACGCTGCAATCCGTCCCGGTGATGCGATGTCCG
>NZ_JBLLVA010000069.1:0-3126 GCF_047739745.1 Borborobacter xinjiangensis
TCAGTGATCGAAAGCCTTGACGATTTCCTCGGTCATCTTCTTGGCGTCGCCGAGCAGCATCATGGTGCCGTCCTTGTAGAACAGCGTGTTGTCGATGCCGGCATAGCCGGAGCCGAGCGAGCGCTTGACGAACAGGCAGGTGCGGGCGCGGTCGACCTCGAGGATCGGCATGCCGTAGATCGGCGAGTTCTTGTCGTCGCGGGCCGACGGGTTGGTGACGTCGTTGGCGCCGATGACGTAAGCCACGTCGGCCTGGGCGAACTCGCTGTTGATGTCTTCGAGCTCGAACACCTCGTCATAGGGCACGTTGGCCTCGGCCAGGAGCACGTTCATGTGACCGGGCATGCGGCCGGCCACCGGATGGATGGCGTATTTGACCTCGACGCCGTTGGCCTTCAGCTTGTCGGCCATTTCGCGCAGCGCATGCTGGGCCTGCGCCACCGCCATGCCGTAGCCCGGCACGATGATGACCTTCTGCGCGTTCATCATCAGATAGGCGGCGTCGTCGGCCGAGCCCTGCTTGACCGTACGCTCGATGCCGTCATCGCCGCCGGCCGCGGCGGTCTCGCCGCCGAAGCCGCCGAGAATGACCGAGATGAACGAGCGGTTCATGCCCTTGCACATGATGTAGGACAGGATCGCGCCGGACGAGCCGACCAGCGCGCCGGTGATGATCAGCGCCAGATTGCCGAGCGTGAAGCCGAGCGCCGCCGCCGCCCAGCCGGAATAGGAGTTGAGCATCGACACCACGACCGGCATGTCGGCGCCGCCGATCGGGATGATCAGCAGAACGCCAAGCGCCAGCGAGGCGATGACGATCAGCCAGAAGATCGTCGTGCTCTGCGTGGTGACCAAAAGCACGATGAGCACCGCGAGCGCGATGCCGAGCCCGGCATTGATCACATGGCGCGCCGGCAGCAGGATCGGCTTGCCCGACATGCGGCCGTCGAGCTTGAGGAAGGCGATGACCGAACCGGTGAAGGTGATGGCGCCGATGGCGACGCCAAGGCTCATCTCGATCAGCGCCTGACCGTGCACGGCGCCGATCGCGCCGATGCCGAAGCTCTCCGGCGCATAGATGGCGGCGGCCGCCACCATCACCGCCGCCAGGCCGACCAGGCTGTGGAAGGCGGCAACCAGCTGCGGCATCGCCGTCATGGCGATGCGCTTGGCAATCATCGCACCGAGGCTGCCGCCGATGGCGATGCCGAGCACGATCAGGCCGAGCGCGCCGATCGAGGGCGTCGCCAGCGCCAGCGTCGTGACGATGGCGATGCCCATGCCGATCATGCCGTAGATGTTGCCCTGCCGGCTGGTCGTCGGATGCGACAGGCCGCGCAGCGCCAGGATGAACAGGATGCCGGAAACCAGATAGAGGAAGGAGGCGAAGTTGGCGTTCACGTCACTTGTCCTTCTTCTTGTACATGGCCAGCATGCGCTGGGTGACGAGGAAGCCGCCGAAGATGTTGACGGAGGCAAGCACCAAAGCCACGAAGCCGAAGCCGGTGGCGAGCCCCGCCGCCGAAATGCCGACCGCCAGCAGGGCGCCGACGACGATGACCGAGGAGATGGCGTTGGTGACCGCCATCAGCGGCGTGTGCAAGGCCGGCGTCACCGACCACACCACGTAATAGCCGACGAAGATCGCCAGCACGAAGATGGCGAAGCGGAACACGAAAGGATCGATCGCCCCGCCCGAAAGCGCATGCGCCGCATCGCCCACCGGCGTTGCCACGGCCTCGGCCTTGTCGAGGTCGCCGAAGGCAAGGCGCACGCCGGCGACGGCCTGCTCGAGCTGGTCGAGCGCCTGTTCGAGAGCGGTCTTTTCTTCCATCACGCGTCCCCCTTGGCCTGGCTGGCTGGCGCCGGCTTGGCGGCGGGCCTTTTCGCCGCTGCCGGTTTCCTGGCCGCAACCTTCTTCGGCGCAACCTTCTTCGGCGCGGCCCCCTCGGCCGGCACGGAAGCCTTGGCGGCGCCCGATGCGCTCGCGGCCGGAGCCGGCGCGGCATTGGCGAAGTTGGGATGCACCACCCGGCCGCCATCGGTCAGCATCGTCGCCTTGACCAGTTCGTCGTCGCGATTGATCGCCAGGCTCTTGGCGCCCTTGTCGATCATGGTTTCCAGAAAGGCGAACAGGTTCTTGGCATAAAGCAGCGAGGCCGAAGCGGCGACCCGGCCCGGGACGTTGAGATGGCCGACGATCCTGACGTCGTTGGCGGTGGTGACGACCTTGCCGGCCACCGCGCCCTCGACATTGCCGCCGCGCTCGACCGCCAGATCGACGATCACCGAACCCGGCTTCATCGAGGCGATCATCGCCGCCGACACCAGCTTCGGCGCCGGCCGGCCGGGGATCAGCGCCGTGGTGATGACGATGTCCTGCCTGGCGATGTGCTCGGCGGTCAGCGCCGCCTGCTTGGCCTGGTATTCCTTCGACATCTCCTTGGCGTAGCCGCCGGCGGTCTCGGCCGCCTTGAACTCTTCGTCCTCGACCGCCAGGAATTTGGCGCCGAGCGACTGAACCTGTTCCTTGACGGCGGGGCGCACGTCGGTTGCCGTGACGATCGCGCCAAGCCGCCGTGCCGTGGCGATCGCCTGCAGGCCGGCCACCCCGACGCCCATGATGAAGATCTTGGCGGCGGGCACCGTGCCGGCGGCCGTCATCATCATCGGCAGCGCCCGGTCATATTCCGCCGCCCCGTCGATCACCGCCTGATAGCCGGCGAGATTGGCCTGGCTGGACAGCACGTCCATCACCTGCGCGCGGGTGATGCGCGGCATCAGCTCCATGGCGAACGCCGTCACCCCGGCCCTGGCGAGAGCCGCGATCGCGGCATCGTTGCCATAGGGGTCCATGATGGCCAGCACCGCCGCGCCCGCCTTGTAGCCCTTGAGCTCGGCTTCATTCGGCCGGCGCACCTTCAGCACCACATCGGCCCTGCCGGCATCGGCCGCCTTGCCGATCGCCGCGCCGGCGGCGGTGAAATCGGCGTCGGGAATGCGCGACAAGCTGCCAGCGCCCGCTTCGACGATGACATCGAAGCCCAAGCCGACCAGCCGTTTTACGGTGTCGGCGGACGCCGCGACACGCGGCTCGTTCGTTTCGATCTCACGCGGAATGAAAAT
>NZ_JBLLVA010000007.1:0-191445 GCF_047739745.1 Borborobacter xinjiangensis
CTTCTTCACATGGGCATCGCCCGCCCCCATCAGCGCCCGGATCGCCGTCGGCGCGGTGTAGAAAATGTTGACCTGGTGCTTGTCGACCACCTCCCAGAAGCGTGACGGGCTCGGATGGTTCGGCACCCCCTCGAACATCAAGGTGGTGGCGCCGTTGGCCAGCGGCCCGTAGAGGATGTAGGAGTGGCCGGTGACCCAGCCGACATCGGCCGTGCACCAGTAGATGTCGCCGTCATGGTAGTCGAAGATGTACTGGTGGGTCATCGACACGAACACCAGATAGCCGCCGGTGGTGTGCAGCACGCCCTTCGGCTTGCCGGTCGAGCCGGAGGTGTAGAGGATGAACAGTGGGTCCTCCGCCTTCATCCTCTCCGGCGGGCAGTCGGCCGCCACAGCGGCGGCCGCCTCGTGGTGCCAGACGTCGCGGCCTTCCGCCCAGTCGATGCTGCCGCCGGTGCGGCGCACCACCACCACCGTCCTGACCGCCACGCCGTGGCCGGCGGCGATGGCGATCGCCTTGTCGGTGTTGGCCTTGAGCGGGATCGGCTTGCCGCCGCGCAGGCCCTCGTCGGCGGTGATCACCACGCTCGACTGGCAGTCGACGATGCGCCCGGCCAGCGCCTCCGGCGAGAAGCCGCCGAACACCACCGAATGGATGGCGCCGATGCGGGTGCAGGCCAGCATCGCATAGGCCGCCTCCGGGATCATCGGCATGTAGATGGTGACCCGGTCGCCCTTCTTGACCTCGCGCTGCTTCAAGACATTGGCGAAGCGGCAGACCTGTTCGTAAAGCTCGCGATAGGTGATCTTCCTGTCGTCGGCCGGATCGTCGCCCTCCCAGATGATCGCCACCTGGTCGCCGCGCGTCTTCAGGTGGCGGTCGATGCAGTTGTAGGCAACGTTGAGCTCGCCGTCCTCGAACCACTTGATCGACACCGCGCCGGCAAACGAGGCGTTCTTGACCTTGCTGTAGGGCGTGAACCAGTCCAGCCGCCGGCCGTGCTTGCCCCAGAACCCGTCCGGGTCGGCAACGCTCTCCGCATACCACTTCTCATAGGTCGCGTTGTCGATCAGCGCCGCCTTTTTCCATCCCGCCTGCACAGGATGAACAATTTCATCAACCATCTCAGTTCCTCACATGCGAGCGATATGCGCGGCGCTCCGGGCGGGAGCGACTATATCGCCAGATATTCGTTCCTGAGCTGCGGGCTATCGAGCAGCTCCTTGGCTGTGCCGGAGAAAGCCACTTCGCCGGTGTCGAGGATCACCGCTCGATCCGAAAGCCGCAGCGCGGCGACGGCGTTCTGTTCGACGATGATCGTGGTAATGCCGAGTTCCTTGATCTCGTGCAGGATGCGCTCGATTTCCTGGACGACGACCGGCGCAAGCCCCTCATAGGGCTCGTCAAGCAGAAGCAGCTTCACGTCCCGCGCCAGCGCTCGCGCCACCGCCAGCATCTGCTGTTCGCCGCCCGAAAGAGTGACGCCGTCCTGGTTTCGCCGCTCGGCCAGCCGCGGAAAATGCGAATAGATGCGGTCGAGCTCCCAGCCCTTGCCCGGCGCGACCTGCGCCAGGATGAGGTTTTCCTGTACGCTGAGCCCCTGGATGATACGCCGGTCCTCCGGTACGAGCTGGATGCCGGCGCGCGCCGCCTCGAAAGCCTTCATCTGGTGGATCGGCTTGCCCTGGAGCCAGATCTCGCCCGATTTCAGGGCGGGATTGTCCGTGCGCGCGATCGCCCGCAAAGTGGAGGTCTTGCCGGCGCCGTTGCGCCCCAGAAGCGCGAGGATTTCGCCCTTGCGCACCTCCAGCGAGACGCCTTGCACGATGTAGCTTTCGCCATAATAGGCATGGATGTCGCGCACCGAGAAGAACGCTTCCTCGCCCGCTTTGACGGTTTCGTCTGCGATGATTTCTCTTTGCATGGTCATTGCTGTCATGGGTATGTACCCCCGAGATAAGCCTGCTGCACGCGTGGATCGTCGCGAATTTCCTTGGGCAGGCCGGTGGCGATGATCTGCCCCTGCGCCAGCACCGATATCGTGTCGGCGAGCGAGAACACGACATGCATGTCGTGTTCGATGATCACCTTGGTCATGCCGCTGAGCTTGATCTTCTTCAACAGCTCGATCGTGGTGTTGGTGTCGTGGCGCGACATGCCCGCGGTCGGCTCGTCGAGCAGAAGCAGGCGCGGGCGCTGGATCAGGCACATGGCAAGCTCGAGCCGGCGCTTGTCGCCGCGCGACAGCGCCCCGGCATGGCCGTCGCGCCGCTCGTAGAGCCCGACATCCTGAAGCAGCGCCTCGGCCTCCTCGCGCAGTTCGTTCTCACGCGCGACCCGGGTGAACATGTTGACCCGAAACGCGCCGTCGCGCCTGGCGAAGGCCGGCGCCATCACATTGTGCAGCACCGGCAGGTCGGCGAAAATCTCCGGCGTCTGGAAGACGCGGGAAATGCCGAGCTGGTTGATCTCGTGCGGCGCCTTCCCGGTCAGGATGGTGCCGTCGAAGATCACCGCACCGCTGGTCGGCGCCAGCCGGCCGATGATGACGTTGAGCAGCGTCGACTTGCCCGCCCCGTTCGGCCCGATAATCGCATGGGTCTTGCCCTGCTCGATCTGCAGGTCGATATCGGACAGCGCCTTCAGGCCGGCGAAGTTCTTGTAGACGTCGGCGACGTGCAGCACCACGTTCGCGCCGTTGCCGTTCTGCGTCCCATTGCTGTTCTGCATCCTCGCCTCCGCTATTCGGCCGGTTGTGTCTTGAGCTTGCCGCCGGGGCTTCGGTCACGGCTGCCGAAGCGGCGCACGAGCCTCTGGACGCCTTCGACGATGCCGCCGGGCAGGAACACCACGATCAGCACGAACATTAGCCCCAGCGTCAGATGCCAGCCCTCGCCGACAAACTTCGACGTCACGGTCACCAGGAAGGTATCGACGCCGTCCGGCAGGAAATCGAAGAAGCGGTGCAGGATCGTTTCGTTGAAGGCCGAGAAGATGTTCTCGAAATATTTGATGATCCAGGCGCCGATGACCGGTCCGTAGAGCGTACCGACGCCGCCGAGGATGGTCATCAGCACGACATTGCCGGATTCAGTCCACTTCATCCGCTCGGCACCCGCAAGCGGGTCGGTAACCGACAACAGCGCGCCGGCGAGCCCGGCGAACATGCCCGAGATGACGAAGGCCGCCAGCGTATAGGGTTTGGTGTTGAAACCCGTGTAGTTCATGCGCGTCTGGTTGGACTTGATGCCGCGCAACGCCAGCCCGAAGGGCGAGGCGAATATCTTCTGCGAGACGAAGAAGGATGCGATCAGCAGGGCCGCGCAGAAATAGAAGCCGACATAGCCGTTCACATGCATGCCGAGCAGTGTCGGCGTCGGCAGGCCGGCGCCGGCCTGCGGCGTGCTGAACAATGCGTCGAGCACGCGCGGATCGTTGCGCACCAGAAGCAGCCCTGTCTCGCCGTTGGTGATCGGGGTCAGCACCGAATAGGCCAGGCTGTAGCACATCTGTGCGAAGGCCAGCGTCAGGATCGAGAAATAGATGCCCGAGCGCCGCAGGCTGAAATAGCCGATGACCAGCGCGAACAGCCCCGCCATTATCACGGCCAATATCACTGCCGGGATGACGCTCATCGTCAAGAGCTTGAACGACCACACCGCGGTGTAGGAACCGACGCCGAGGAAGGCGGCATGGCCGAAGCTCAGATAGCCGGTCAAGCCGAACAGGATGTTGAAGCCGATGGCGAAGATCGCATAGATCGCGAATTTCTGCATCAGGCCCGGATAGGCGGCGCCGAGCGGCGCCAGCCAGATCGGCATGGTGAGGACGACGACCGCGAACAGCGCCAGCGAGATAAGGTCTTTTCTTGAGAGCGAAAGCATGGCGCCTTAACTTTCCATGATGCCGCGGCGTCCCATCAGACCGCGCGGGCGAACGAGCAGGATGACGACCGCCACCAGATAGATGATGACCTGGTCGATGCCGGGAATGATCGACTTGATCTCGGTCATCGAGGCGATCGACTGCAGGATGCCGAGCAGGAAGCCTGCGGCCACCGCACCGGGCAGCGAGCCCATTCCGCCAACGACGACCACGACGAAGCTGAGCACCAGGAAATCCATGCCGAGCTGGTAGTTGGGAGGCAGGAGCGGCGTGTACATGACACCGGCGACACCGGCGACCACGGCCGCGATCCCGAACATGATGGTGAAGCGCCGGTCGATATTGATGCCCATCAGGCCGACGGTTTCACGATCCGCCATGCCGGCGCGCACCACCATGCCGAAGGTGGTGAAGTGCAGGAAGGCGAACACCGCGCCGATGACGCCGAGCGAGAAGAAGAAATAGACCAGGCGCCACCACGGATAGGTCAACACATGCGGGTCCATGCCGAGCCACACGCCAAGGTCGGCGGCACCGCGCAGGTCCGAGGGCACCGGCTGCGGCACCGGATTTGCGCCGAAAAAGCTTTTGACGATCTCCTGCAGCACGATCGCCAGCCCGAAGGTCACCAGGATCTGCTCGGCATGGCTGCGCTTGTAGAAATATTTGATCAGGCCGCGCTCCATGGCGATACCGATGATCAGCATCACGGGCACGGCAAGCAGCATCGAAATCGGCACCGAGTAGTCGACCAGCACTGCGCCGTAATCGCCGAACCAGCCTTCGACCAGTGGCGTACGGACCTCGAGCGGAGTGCCCCAGGGCGACAGCTTTTCCGGGTCGACGGTCACCGTTTCGATGGTGATCAGGTAGCGGAATGTGACGGCGCTGAAGCAACCGAGCATGAACAGGGCGCCGTGCGCGAAATTGACGACGCCCAGTGTGCCGAAGACCAGCGTCAGCCCCAGCGCGATCAGCGCATAGGCGCCGCCCTTGTCCAGTCCGTTGAGCAATTGCGCGAATATCGCGTTCATGGATCTCCCTCCGCCGGAACGTCGTCCCGGCAGCTTTATGATCGGGCGGGAAAGGCCCGGCGCCAGATGGCGCCGGACCCGTTATGTCAACCGGCGTCGACTAGCACTTGTTGGGCTCGTATGGCCCAAGCTCGCCGCCGAAGATGGAGGGATCGTAGGTGACCTCCTCGCGCGGCGTTTGCCCGATCACGTTCAGCACGTCGAACTTGCTGGTCGGATTGTCGTTGCCGCGCACGACCAGCACTTCCTTGAAGCACTGGTGGTCGGTGTCGCGATAGAGCGTCGGACCGTTGCCGGCGCCGTCGAACTCGAAGCCTTCGAGCGCCTTGATGACTTCCGGCGGATAGAAGCTTCCGGCCCTCTCGCAGGCATCGGCATAGAGGATCGCCTGCACATAGCCGGTGTGGGCCGACTGCGAGGGCGGCGAACCATAGGCCTCGCCATAGGCCTTGGTGAACGCCTTGGTGCCCTCGTCGCCGAGGTTCCAGTGCCAGTTCGAGGTGCCGATGATGCCCTTCACCGCCTCGCCGGCGCCCACGGCCATCAGTTCGGAGAACATCGGCACGACGATCTCGAAGTTCTTGCCGTTGGCCTGGCGGTCGCGCAGGCCGAACTGCACTGCCTGCGGCAGCGAGTTGACCATGTCGTGGCCGTAATGATTGAGGATAAGCACGTCCGCGCCGGAGTTCATGACCGGCGTCAGATATTGCGAATAGTCGCCGAGGCCGAGCGGCGTGCGCACCGCCGCCACCGTCTCCCAGCCGAGCGCTTCGGTGGCGTTCTTGATCGACTCTTCCTGGGTCCAGCCCCAGGTGTAGTCCGCCGTCAGGTGATAGGCGCGGCGATCCTTGCCATATTCCTTGGCCAGGAACGGTGCGATGGCGACGCCCGACTGATAGGCGTTGAAGAAATGGCGGAAGCCGTAGCGGCGCTTGTCCTTGCCGGTGGTATCGTTGGAGTGCGTCAGGCCCGCCATGTAGATGACGCCCTTCTCCTGGCACAGGCTCTGCACGGCGATCGCCTCGCCCGAGGTGACGCTGCCGGTGACCATGATGGCCTTGTCGCGCTCGATCATGCGGCGCGCGCCGTCGCGCGCGGCGTCGGTGTTGGTCTGGGTGTCGCCGGTCACGAAGGTGACCTTCTTGCCAAGGACGCCGTTGCCCTTCAGAGCCAGCGGTTTCAGCGTCTTCAGCATGCCGCCGTCGCCCTCGCCGTTGATGTGCTTGACGGCCAGCTCATAGGCCTTCAACTGCTCGAGGCCTTCTTCCGCGTAAGAACCGGTTTGCGGGACGTTGAATCCGAAAATCGCCGTATCGCCCGGCGCATTGCAGAATTCCTCCGCCCAAGCGCCCTTGGTGAAAATATAAGGCGTTGCCAGAGCGGTCAGTGCCGTCGCGCCGGCGCCCTTGAGCACCGAACGACGGTTGAAGCCTACGAGTTTAGTCATCTTCTCCTCCGTTGCCGCGGCTCCAAAGCAGCCGCAATTCCTCCCGCGTAAAGACTGCAATAATTTGCAATGAACGCAATAGTGACTTGAAAATAAAAGGATTTCCTGTCAAATTGTAGCAGATACACAGGTCAAATCTGTCAATAATTTACAGCCGGCACCGTCCGGCACTCAGCGAAACGGCAGGCGGCATGCGTGCACCGATCGGAATGCGAATAAGGCATCGGCGCAAAGCCGTCGGCCTTTCCCAGACGGCGCTTGCACAGTCGGTCGGCATTTCGCCGAGCTATCTCAACCTCATCGAAAGCAACAAGCGTGAAGTCGGCGGCGCACTGCTGATCAGGATCGCCGAGCGGCTCGGCCTGGCGATCGACCGGCTGTCGGGTGAAAGCGAATTGCGGCTGATCCAGACGGTGGAGGAGCTGCTGCTCGACCCGGCGCTGGAAGGCGTGGGGCTCGAGGCCGGCGACGGAAGGAAGCTTGTCGCCCAGTTTCCGGAGGCTGCGACGGCGCTGGCGCGGCTCTACCGTGCCTATTCGGACGCCATGGCAAGTGTCGATTCCTATGCCGACCGGCTGAAGTCCGATCCACTCTTTGCCCAGTTGCTGCATCAGGTCCTCAACCGGATCACCGCAATGCGCTCGGGCGCCGAAATCCTTTCCGAGCCCGACCTCGACGACGACGACAAGGCCCACTTCCTCGCCGCGATCAACAAGGAGGCCTTCGACCTGACCGAAATGGCCCGCACGCTGGTCAGCTATTTCGACCAGTCGGTGGCCCAGCAGCGCTCGGTCTCTCCACGGCGCGAGCTCGACGATTTCATTATCGAGGAAAACAACTATTTCCCGATTCTGGAGGCGACCGCCGACAGCCTGCGCGCCGAAATCGGCGGGGATGGCGCCATGACCGAGGCCTGTCTGGCCGAGGCGCTGGAGCGCAATTTCTCCGTGACATGCCAGGTGGCGTCCGCCCCGATCTTGCAAGGCGGATTCTCGGCGCGCTTCGACTTCGACGCGGAGCACCGCGTTCTGCGGTTCCAGAATTCGACGCCGGCGGCGACGAGGCAATTCCAGATGGCGCGTCTCTACGCCGAACTGGCGGCGGCCGACGTGCTCGACACCCATGTCAACGATCGCCGGCTGACTTCGCCGGCAGCGCGGCGTCTGGCCTATCGCGCCATGGCCTCTTACCTGGCGGGCGCGATCATGATGCCCTATGGCCGCATTCTCGAAGACGCGGAGCGGCAGCACTACGACATCGACGTCCTCAGCCATCAATATACGGCGAGCTTCGAACAGGTGGCGCATCGCTTCGTCACCCTGCGGCGCCGTGGCGAGGAGGGCGTGCCGTTCGGTTTCCTGCGTGCCGATCCGGCGGGACGACTGACCAAGCACTTCCCGTTGCCCGGCCTGCTCCTTCCCAGTTCAGGCCATGGCTGTCCGCTCTGGCCGATCTATGAGGCGATCCGCACCGATCGCATCGTGCGCCAGGTGGCGGAGTTCTCCAACGGCTCGCGCTATCTGTTCATCGCCAGCGCGGTGTCGAAGCGGGCGGGCGCATATCGCGAACAGCCCTTCCACTACTCCGTCATGCTGGCCTGCGACATTCTCCATGCCGACCGCACGATCTACGGCCGCGGCCTGAACCTCGGCGAACCGCTCATCACGGTCCCGGTCGGGCCCTCCTGCCGGCTTTGCGTGCGGCGGCAATGCGGCCATCGCCAGGAGGATGCGCTGGATACGGGAAGCGAGAACCCCCATCTGCACGAACCGATGATCCGTCGCGAATTCCGCATCGATCAGACCGTCTGATCGGTCTCGCGGCGTGCCGCAGAGTTGCTCTCAGACGGCTCGCCTTCGCCGCGAAGCGGCAGCGTCAGACGAAAACAGGCGCCGGGCAGCCTGCCGTCGATCAGTTCCAGCTTGCCGCCCAGCCGCTGCACGATCTTGTGGCTGATGTTCAGGCCCAGCCCCAGGCCCGAATCGGATTTTCGCGATCCGTTCTGGCTGCCGCGCACGAATTTCTCGAAAATGTTCTTGCGATCCTCATGCGGAATGCCAGAGCCATTGTCGGAGATTTCGATCATGTAGCGCCCGCGCGTCGCCACTGAGCGTATCTGCACGATAGGCTCGGGCGAATCATTGTATTTGATGGCGTTGGCGATGATGTTGATCAGCACCTGGCACAGACGATCGGCATCGGCCAGAACGCTTCCGACCTTTGCCCGCGACACCATCTCGACCTTCATGTTGCGCTGCCTGGCCAGCGCCTCGCAGACTTCTATCGCCCGATCCAGCACCTTCTCGGCATCGACCGGCACGTTGTCCCAACCACGCTGGCCCTGTTCCAGCACGCTGAGGTCAAGGATCTCGTCCAGCAGCTTCGTCAGCCGCACGCTCTCATGATAGATCGTCGAGGCGAAGCGCTCGCGCTGATCGTCGGTCAGCCTGTCATCGGTCAGCAGGATTTCGGAGAACGAGCGGATCGAGGTCATCGGCGTGCGGACCTCATGGCTGACCTGCGACAGGAAATCGTCCTTCTGCCGGTGCAGCTCGTGCAGCAGCGCGTTGGCTTCCTGCAGCTTCTTTGCGGTCGAACGCAGTTCGGCCGATTTTTCCTCCAGCTTGTGCGAATATTCGATGACCTGCTGCGTCTCGTCAGCGATCTTCATCACCTCTTCCAGCGAAACCTTGTCGCCGGCCACGACTTTGGACAGCATCACATGCGCGGAGGCCGCACCGATGGAACTGGCCAGCTCGCGCTCCAGACGGCCGATGAATTCGGGCGACACGCCAAGGCTGCTTGCGGCGTTTCCGCGAGCGATCTCGGCGGTGTCGAACAGCGCCTGCGCACGCTTCCAGCCGAGAACGCGCTCGGCCACGAAGAACAGATCCTCCGTCGTGGCCGAGCCGCGAATCGTATGCGGCTGGATGATCGAGCCGCGTTTGAAGATGTCGACGAACAGCGTCGCCTGAATGCGCTCCAGCGCGCTCTGGCTGGTGAACAGCGACACCGCGACAAGAATGCCGGTGTTCAGGAACAGGCTCCAGAACACTGAATGAACCAGCGGATCGAGGTTCCGCAAGCCGAACAGCGCTTCTGGCTTCAGCAGGGCGATGCCCCAGGGGCCATTGGCCAGGAGATTGGCGATCGTCGGGCTGGTGCTTTCGAAGCTTGGCAGGAACATCGTCCACGCCCAGACAATGAAGCCGACCAGCATGCCGGTCACGGCGCCCTTGACGGTGGCCTCCCTCCAGTAGAGCGCGGCAAGCATCGCCGGCAGGAACTGCGCCACGCCGGCAAAGGAAATCAGGCCGATCGGAGCCAGCGCATCCGAGTCGCCGGCCAGCCAGAAATAGACGAACCCCAGGAAGAGAATGACGCCGATCGAGATGCGCCGGCTGCGCAGCAGCAGATGGGCTACGCCATGCTCGCCGGCGAGCTCCAGATTGGCCGATCGGCGCAGCGCAATCGGCAGCACGATATGGTTCGACATCATGATCGACAGCGCGATCGACGCGACGATGATCATCGAAGTGGCGCTGGAGAAGCCTCCGATAAAGGCAAACAGGGCCAGCCCGTCGTGCCCGGTCGACATCGGCAGCGTCAGCACGAACATGTCCGGATTGGCCCCCGCCGGCAGGGTGGCAAGCCCGTAAAGTGCGATTGGCGCCGTGAAGATACTCATCAGCAACATGTAGAGCGGGAAAGCCCAGCCTGCCGTGCGCAGATGTTCGGCATTGGAGTTCTCGACGACCGTGATCTGGAATTGCCGCGGCAGGCACAGCACCGCCGTGGACGACAGAACCAGGATGGCGACCCAGCGGCTGCCGAAATCGCTCTTGTCGTGAATGGCGATGCCGGCGTCCTGCGCGCGCGTATAGACTTCCTCGAAACCGCTGTTCAGGCCGAAGACGACGAAGCTGCCGACGGCCAGCAGCGCGATCAGCTTGACCATCGCCTCAAAGGCGATTGCCGCCACGACGCCGTGATGCTGCTCCTTCGCGTCGACATTGCGCGTGCCGAACAGAATGGTGAAAAGCGCCATGCAGGCCGCCACGCCGAAGGCCAGGCTGACATTGTCCAATCCCGACAGCCGGCCGCCGCTGGAGCCGTTGGCGGCAGTCACGACCTGGATCGAGGTGGTGATCGCCTTGAGCTGCAGGGCGATATAGGGCGTGACGCTGACGATGGCGATCAGGGTGACGAGCACGGCGAGCCGGCTCGATTTGCCGAAACGCGACGAAAGCAGGTCGGCGACCGAGGTGATCCGCAAGGTCTGGCTGATGCGTACGAGCTTGCGCAGCACAAACCACCAGCCGACGAATACCAGCGTCGGTCCGAGATAGATGGCGAGAAATTCCAGCCCGTCGCGTGCCGCCGTGCCTACGGCGCCGTAAAAGGTCCAGCTCGTGCAATAGACCGAGATCGACAGCGTATAGACCAGCGGCGAGCGCAGGAACCTGGTGTTGCCCCGCCGGGCCCTTGCGTCAAACACATAGGCGAGAACGAAGAGCAGGCCGACATAGCCGATTGCGGTCAATATGACGAAATCGGGCGACAGCATCAGCCATCGGTCTCCCTGGCCGCATCGGCCGAGGCATCCGGCGTCTGATTGTCGGCCCGCGGCATTCGCCACGAGACAATGGCGGCACCCGCGATCAGGAGCAGCCAGACGAAGAAGACATAGATGGTTTCGAGCGGCATGCCCAAAAGCCGTTGGCGAGCATCGAACAGACCGATCAGCGGCGGCAGCAGAAGTGCGGCCCCAAGCACCGGCAGCATGAAGGCGGCCTGCTCGCGCCGGCGCGTATCCAGCCTTGTGGGCCTCGCCGATTCAGGAGCCGGCTTCGCCATTGGTCAGCCTCCGGATTGGCCGAGGAGCCGCCGCACTTCCACGATCACGTCATCATTGGCATAGGGCTTGGTCACGAAACCATCGGCGTGAAGTTCCGCCGCGATCTTGCGGTCATATTGCTGGCCGCGCGCGGTCAGGATCAGAACCGGCACATTGCGCGTCGCCTCATCCGCACGCAACTGCTTGAGAACTTCGAGACCGGTGCGCTTGGGCATCATGATGTCGAGAACGACCACGCGCGGCTTCAGCCGCCGCACGGCGTCGAGCGCTGCCTCGCCATCGGTCACCGATTTTACCGACCAGCCCGCTCGCCTCAAGATGAAATCGAGCGAATCCAGAATGGCCGGCTCATCTTCGGCAACCAGCACGTCCACCATGATTTCCATCCTCCCCAAAACTGGAAATCCCACACGTCAATAGTACGTCTCCGCCGGATACGTTCCCCAACGTTCCCGGCGATCTCTATTGAAGGAGCGCCCGCACCCACCTGCGGCCGATTTATGCGCCGGCATGGCAGAGTGCATCGGCTCAAAAGAGCCCCGTTTTGTCGGCAGGTCAAGTCGCCCTCGGCGGCGTCGATGCGTCAGCGCAAGGCCGCCGCCACCGCTTGCTCGCGCAGCAGCGCCATCAGCCGCTCCGCCTCCATGACGGCGGCTTCCTCGTCACGCTCGACGATCGCGCTTATCAGGCTGACGTGCTGTGCCGCCGCCTGTGCCAGGCCCGCCCTTTGGAAGCGGAACCAGAAACGGCGGCTGTGGGTCTGAAGCGGAGCCACCAGCCGCACCGCGAACGGATTGTCCGCACAGACGGCAATCGCCTCGTCCACGGTCTTGTCGGCCTGCAGAAAACGGGCGACATCGGCTTGCGTAACCGCCGCCTGCATCTCGTCGGCGGCGGCGCGCAGGCGATCGGTGGTCATTGCGGTGGCGAAGCGGGCCGCCGAGCGAGCAAGAACCGCCTCGCAGCCACGCCTTGCATCAATCACCTTGACCCAATCGGCGGCGTGCAGCGGCGCAATCTCCAGTCCGGCGCGGGGACGCACGCTCACCAGCCCTTCCCAGGCAAGGCGCTGGATCGCCTCCCGCACCGGAGTGCGGCCGAGCGACAGCATGTCGATCAGCGCGCCTTCGGTCGTGACTTCGCCCGGCACTAACTGGAGCATCACGATCATCCGCTCCAGCGCGCGATAGGCCCTGGCCGCCGCCGGCTCGGGCGGATCCGTGCGATCGGGCTCTAGCAAACTGATCTCGGAACGCAAACAGACCTCCTCGTGCGATTTTCTCCAGAGCGCCGTATGTTCAACCGGACGCACAAAGGACGCTCTAACACTTTGGCTGGGCATCGGATTGTTCCGAAAACCGGACTCTATTTTCGGTCCGATGCTCTAGCAGCTCGCGAATCCGTTTGACAGGCGGTAGGTTCAGGTAAAATATATCAGTGATATATCACTGGAGCAATCGCATGTGGACCGGAGTTTTTCCTGCCGTCACCACCAAGTTCACTGAAGATGACAGGCTCGACCATGCCGAGATGGAGCGCTGCTTCGCGCTACAGGTGGAAGCCGGCTGCGACGGCATCATCGTCGCCGGCTCGCTTGGCGAGGGTCCGATGCTGTCGATGGAAGAGAAGCTCGCGGTGCTGAAGACGGCGCAGGGCGTCGCCTCCGGCAAACCGGTTCTTCTGACCATCAACGAGGCCGCGACCCGCGATGGCGCGGCTCTCGCCCGCAAGGCGGCCGCCGCCGGCGCCGACGGGCTGATGGTCGTGCCGAGCCCTATCTACCACACCAACCCGGAAGAAACCGTCGCCACGATGAAGGCGGTGGCGATCGCCGGTGAACTGCCGGTTATGATCTATTCCAACCGGGTCGCCTACAGGGTGGATGTGACCGTCGGGGTCATGGAACAGCTTGCGGATGATCCGCTCTTCGTTGCCGTCAAGGAATCCTCTGACGACATCCGGCGTTCGACTGAGATCATCAACCGCTTCGGCAACCGCTTCGACCTGTTCACCGGCGTCGACAATCTCGCCTTCGAGGCGCTCAGCGTCGGCGCGATCGGCTGGGTCGCCGGCCTCGTCACCGCCTTCCCGCGCGAGACCGTGGCAATCTACCAACTCATGCGGCAGGGTCGGCGCGAAGAAGCTCTCGCCATCTACCGCTGGTTTCGCCCGCTGCTCGACCTCGATGTCTCGACCTATCTGGTCCAGAACATCAAGCTTGCCGAAGTTCATTCGATCGGCACCAATGACCGCGTGCGCATGCCTCGCCAGCCATTGTCGGGCGAACGGCGCAAAGCCGTCGAGAAGATCATCACGGACGCACTTGCAGTCAGGCCGGTATTGCCATCCTTCTGATCTGAACATCGCCGGCGGGAGGAGACATGAACGGCGAGAATGGCAAAATCGATATCGCGATCGTCGGCGCGGGGATCATCGGCATCTCGATCGCCGCGCACCTTGCGGAAGCCGGCCGCCACGTGAAGGTGTTCGACCGTACTGGCATCTGCGAGGAAACGAGTTCCGGCAATGCCGCCGCCTTCGCCTTTTCGGATGTCCTGCCACTGGCGCACAAAGGCATGCTGGCGAAGGTGCCGCACTGGCTTTCCGACCCGCTCGGGCCGCTCAGCATTCCGCCCTCCTATCTGCCGAGCCTCCTCCCGTGGCTTTATCGCTTCTGGCGCGCCGGCCAGCCCGCTCGGTATGAAGACGCGCTTGCCGCGCAGGCGAGCCTGATGGCACTTGCCGAAAAAGCCTGGACCGGATTGATGGCGCGCTCGGGCACGCGCGCAATGCTGCGTGAGAACGGCGCGCTCGAACTTTACGAAAGCGAACGGGAATTCGAGGACGCCCTACCCGGCTGGGCCGTGCGCGCCCGTTTCGGCATCGAGCATCACCATTTGCGGCAGCACGAAATCTCTGATTATCAGCCGGGCCTTTCACCTGCCTTCGTGCGCGCGACCTTCGTGCCCGGCTGGAAGACGGTGGACGATCCGAAGCTGCTCGGCAAGGCGATCTGGCACTATGCCGAGGAACGGGGCGCCGGCTTCGTGCGCGGCGATGTCGCTCTTGCCATGCCGTCGAAAGCCGGCGTCACCATCCAGCTCCGCCACGGCCGCACGTTCTCGGCACGACGGCTGGTGATTGCCGCCGGCGCCTGGTCGCATCGTCTGGCACGGCAATTCGGCGACCGCCTGCCGCTCGAAACCGAGCGCGGCTACAACACGACGCTTCCGGCATCCGCCTTCGACGTCAAGCGCCAGCTCACATTTCCGGGCCATGGCTTCGTCATAACACCGCTGTCGACCGGTCTGCGCATCGGCGGCGCGGTCGAACTGGGCGGCCTTGAACGTGCGCCCAATTTTGCGCGCGCAAAAGCGATGCTCGCAAAGGCAAAAAGGTTTCTGCCAGGCCTCGATGCAGGCGCTGGCCGCGAATGGATGGGTTTTCGCCCTTCGCTTCCGGATTCGCTTCCCGTTGTCGGGCAGGCGAAATATCATCCCAATGTTTTTTATGCCTTCGGCCATGGCCATCTCGGCCTGACGCAAGCCGCCGCCACTGGCCTGTTGATCCGCGACCTCGTTCTCGAACAGGCTCCTTCTGTCGACCTTTCGCCTTTTTCCGCGCAACGCTTCTGAGCAGGACACCATGGCAAGGCATTCCTTCTTCTGCATCGACGGGCATACATGCGGCAATCCGGTTCGGCTCGTCGCCGGCGGCGGGCCGCGCCTCGAGGGCTCCACCATGATGGAGCGGCGAGCGCATTTTCTCGCCGAGTATGATTGGATACGCACCGGCCTGATGTTCGAACCACGTGGTCACGACATGATGTCGGGCTCGATCCTCTACCCGCCGACCAGGGACGACTGCGACGTCGCCATCCTGTTCATCGAAACCTCCGGTTGCCTGCCGATGTGCGGGCACGGAACCATCGGTACGGTAACTTTCGCCATCGAGCACGGACTAGTGACGCCGAAGACGCCGGGCATTTTGCGGCTCGACACACCGGCCGGCCTCGTCATCGCGGAATACCGGCAGGTTGGCGACTATGTCGAGGAAGTGCGCATAACCAACGTGCCGTCCTTTCTCTATGCTGAAGGGCTGACGGTCGATTGCCCGGACCTTGGCGAACTGCGCGTCGATGTCGCTTATGGCGGCAATTTCTACGCCATTGTCGAACCCCAGGAGAATTTCCGCGACATGGCCGACTATTCGGCGGGTCAACTGGTGGCGTGGAGCCCCGTCGTCCGACAACGGCTCAATGAGAAATACACCTTCGCGCATCCCGAAAACCCGGGCATCGATCGCCTTTCGCACATGCTGTGGACCGGCGCGCCGAAAAATCCGCAGGCGCATGCCCGCAATGCCGTTTTCTATGGCGAGAAGGCAATCGACCGGTCGCCCTGCGGCACCGGCACCTCGGCACGCATGGCGCAGCTCCACGCCAAAGGCCGGCTCAAGTCCGGCGATTCATTCGTTCATGAATCGATCATCGGCTCGCTTTTCAAGGGCCGCGTCGAGCGCGAGGCAACAGTCGGCGACAAGCAGGCGATCGTTCCCTCGATCGGCGGATGGGCGCGCATGACCGGCCTGAACACCATCTTCATCGACGACCGCGACCCGTTTGCACATGGCTTCACCGTGGCATGAACAGTGCCTTG
Organism: Borborobacter xinjiangensis; assembly: GCF_047739745.1. NCBI lineage: Bacteria > Pseudomonadati > Pseudomonadota > Alphaproteobacteria > Hyphomicrobiales > Phyllobacteriaceae > Borborobacter > Borborobacter xinjiangensis. Next base: position 15,884 of record NZ_JBLLVA010000007.1, read on the forward strand.
CCGGGCGCCGGGATCGGTTCGCAAGGAAGAAAGGGAAGCGCTTTGCAGGCGCAAAAATATACCGTATCAGACTCGGGATATGCACGATTGTTCGATCAAGTCCCCGACCCGGTACGGATTTGTCAAAGACATTGCGTTGTGCCAATGGTAGCTTCCGTAACCGGTCGAGCAGGGGGGAGCGAAGACAGGCAGGCGCGGGCGTGATGAGGCCCCTGTCCGGACATGGGAATTCACGTTGGCCAGCCTCGAATCTTGAAGAACGCGTATCCCCGGATCGGGCGAATCGTCCGAAACCGGCAGCGAGACGCGATTAATGGGTGCTAGTGTGGCTTTGCACGTCCATTCGGACGAAGAGCGCACTAGGGGAGATATGACGAGGGAATGCGCGGTGTCGCCATTCCAGGGGAGCCGTTCCATATGGAATATTTTGTCCAGCAGCTTATCAACGGGCTGACGCTGGGATCCATCTATGGGCTGATCGCAATCGGCTACACGATGGTCTACGGCATCATAGGCATGATCAACTTCGCCCATGGCGACGTTTTCATGATCGGCGCATTCGGCGCGCTCATAACCTTCCTGCTTCTGATCGGACTCTTTTACTCGTTGCCGGTCGCGGTGGCGCTGCTGATCATGATGGTGGTGGCGATGCTGCTCACCAGCCTCTACAACTGGGCGATCGAAAAGGTCGCCTATCGGCCCTTGCGCGGCTCCTTCCGCCTTGCCCCGCTGATCACCGCCATCGGCATGTCGATCGCGCTGTCCAACTTCGTGCAGGTGACGCAGGGCCCGCGCAACAAGCCCATTCCGCCGATGATCTCGAAGGTCTACACGATCGAAGGCATCAGCGTTTCGCTGAAGCAGATCGTCATCGTCATCGTCACCGCGGTTCTGCTGGCGATCTTCTGGTACGTGGTCAACAAGACCTCGCTCGGCCGCGCCCAGCGCGCCTGCGAGCAGGACCAGAAGATGGCGGCGCTGCTCGGCATTGACGTCGACCGGACGATCTCCATCACCTTCATCATGGGCGCGGCGCTCGCCGCGGTCGCCGGCACGCTGTTCCTGATGTATTACGGCGTGGTGGTTTTTTCGGACGGCTTCGTACCGGGTGTGAAGGCGTTCACCGCCGCCGTCCTTGGCGGCATCGGCTCCATCCCCGGCGCCGTGATCGGCGGCCTGCTGATCGGCTTCATCGAATCGATGTGGTCGGCCTATTTCTCCATCGACTATAAGGACGTGGCAGCGTTTTCCATCCTGGCGATCGTGCTGATCTTCCTGCCATCCGGCATATTGGGCCGGCCCGAAGTGGAGAAGGTCTGACGAAATGGAAAAAGCCATCACCAACAATCGCGATGAGGCCAACCCGTTTGCGGTGGCCATTCGCGAGGCGCTCTATGCCGGCCTGATCACCTTCGGCCTGTTCGTGCTGCTGGTCGGCCTCAAGACCGACCAGAACATCCGCAACGAACTGGTTCTGGTTCAGCGTTGGGGATTGCTCGCCATCATGGTCGGCATCACCATGGCCGGGCGCTTCCTGTTCGTGCTTTTCGTGCGCCCGGCCCTCGAGCGCCGAAAGATGGTCAAGAGCCGCGCCACGCCGATGGTGGTGGAGAAGGGCTATCTGGGCCGAAACTGGCCGACGATCGCGGTGGTCGGATTGTTCTTCTATCCGGTGTTGATGGTCCTGCTCTTCGGTGTGCAGGGATCGTTGAAATGGGTCGACAATTTCGGCATCCAGATCCTTATCTACGTCATGCTTGCATGGGGCCTGAACATCGTCGTCGGGCTGGCCGGGCTACTTGACCTCGGCTACGTCGCCTTTTACGCGGTCGGCGCCTATAGCTACGCGCTGCTGGCCACCGAATTCGGCCTGTCGTTCTGGATCCTGCTGCCGGCCGCCGGCGCGATGGCGGCTATCTGGGGTGTCATTCTGGGGTTCCCCGTGCTGCGTCTGCGCGGCGACTACCTGGCGATCGTGACGCTGGCCTTCGGTGAGATCATCCGCCTGGTCATCATCAACTGGCGCGAGGTCACGCATGGCACGGCGGGCATTTCCGGCATCCCCAAGGTGACGTTCTTCGGCCTGTTCGACTTCAACGTCTCCTCGCCCTACTATATCAGCAAGGTCTTCGGCATCGCCCAGTCCGGCGTCTACTACAAGATATTCCTCTACTATCTGATCCTGCTTCTGGCGCTGCTCACCGCCTTCGTGACCATCCGGCTGCGCCGCCTGCCGGTCGGCCGCGCCTGGGAAGCGCTGCGCGAGGACGAGATCGCCTGCCGTTCGCTCGGCATCAACACCACCAACACCAAGCTGACGGCCTTCGCCATCGGCGCGATGTTCGGCGGTTTCGCCGGATCGTTCTTCGCCGCGCGTCAGGGCTTCGTCAGTCCTGAATCCTTCATCTTCCTGGAATCGGCGATCATCCTGGCGATCGTCGTGCTCGGCGGCATGGGCTCCTTGACCGGCATTGCCATCGCCGCGCTCGTCACCATCGGCGGCACCGAGATCCTGCGCGAGATGCAGTTTCTCAAGGCGGTGTTCGGTCCCGGCTTCACGCCCGAACTTTACCGCATGCTCTTGTTCGGCATCGCCATGGTCGTGGTGATGGTGTGGAAGCCGCGCGGTTTCGTGGCGAGCCGCCAGCCGACCGCCTTCCTGCATCAACGCAAGGCCGTATCGAGCTCCTTCACCAAGGAGGGGCACGGCTGATGGCTACAGGAACAGACATGACCAAACCGATCCTCGAGGTCGAGCATCTTTCGATGAAGTTCGGCGGCCTCGTCGCCATCGGCGACCTGTCCTTCAGGGCCAAGCGCGGCGAGATCACCGCCCTCATTGGCCCCAATGGTGCCGGCAAGACCACGGTCTTCAACTGCATCACCGGCTTCTACAAGCCGACCGAAGGCATGATCCGCATGAACGGCAAGGACGGGAAGGAGTTCCTGCTCGAACGCATGCCGGACTTCCTGATCACCGCGCATGCCAAGGTCGCGCGCACCTTCCAGAACATCCGGCTGTTTTCGGGAATGACGCTTCTGGAAAACCTGCTGGTGGCCCAGCACAACAAGTTGATGCGCGCTTCGGGTTACACGCTGTTCGGCCTGTTCGGCATCGGCGGCTACCATGCGGCCTCCGCGCAATCGATCGAACTGGCAAAGTTCTGGCTGGAAAAGGCCGATCTGATCGACCGCGCCGACGATCCGGCCGGCGACCTGCCCTACGGCGCGCAGCGGCGGCTGGAAATCGCCCGCGCCATGTGCACGGAGCCTGAGCTTTTGTGCCTGGACGAGCCCGCCGCCGGTCTCAACCCGAAGGAATCGCTGGCCCTCAACGCATTGCTCAACGACATCAAGGAGAACACAGGCACCTCTATCCTGCTCATCGAGCACGACATGTCGGTTGTCATGCAGATTTCCGATCACGTCGTCGTGCTCGAATATGGCCGCAAGATCTCCGACGGCAACCCGCAGCATGTGAAGAGCGATCCAAAGGTTATCGCTGCCTATCTCGGCATCGAAGACGAGGAGGTTGAGGAAGTGCTGGTCGCCGTAGGCGACGACAGCGTCATCCACGAACTGGACGGCGAACCCGACCCGGCGCATGGACCTTCCGCCTCGTCCTCGATGATGGCCGGACCGGTGAGCGACACAGTCGGGCACAGCAATGGCCATGGCGAGATCGTTCGCATCTCGCCGCAAGCCTCCAAGGCGATGCAGGCCGATGCGCGCGACGCGGCCAGGACAGCCAAGAAATCGTCCGACCGCAGAGCCACATCTTCGAAGCCAGCGGAAAAGGCGCCTGCCGCCGCAAGGAAGGCGCCGGCAAAACCGATGAAGGCCGCGGAAAAGCCGGTATCGCCCCCGAGGAAGAAGGCGGGCGAAGCTGGAAGCTCCGTGCCTCCGAAAATCTCCAACGCGCTTGCGGCGCCACGCGGCGGCACGCCCGACAGACTCACTCAGATCAAGGGCATCGGGCCGATTAACGAACGCAAACTGAACGAGCACGGCATTTTCCATTTCGACCAGATCGCCGCCTGGAAGAAGGCGGACGTGCAAGCCGCCGAAGCCTACCTGGCTTTTGACGGGCGCATTGCGCGTGAGGACTGGATCGGACAGGCCAAGGCGCTGGCCAAGGCGTCGGCGAAAGCTGCCAAGACCGGAGGGCGCAAATAATGGCGGCTAACCCCCTGCTTCTGGTTGACAATGTCGAGACCTATTACGGCAACATCCGCGCACTTGCCGGCGTTACCGTGTCTGCCAACCAAGGTGAGATCGTCACGCTGATCGGGGCCAACGGCGCCGGCAAATCGACGCTGATGATGACCATTTTCGGCAGTCCGCGGGCGCGTAGGGGCACGATCACCTTCGCCGGCACCGACATCACCGAGATGCCGACCCATATGATCGCGCGCATGCGCATTGCGCAGTCGCCCGAAGGGCGGCGCATCTTCCCGCGCATGACGGTGATGGAAAACCTCCAGATGGGGGCGAGCCTCGACGAGCTGAAACATTTCGACGAGGACGTGGAAAAGGTCTTCACGCTGTTTCCACGCCTGAAGGAACGTTTCAGCCAGCGCGGCGGAACGCTGTCGGGCGGTGAACAGCAGATGCTGTCGATCGGTCGTGCGCTGATGGCACGGCCGAAGCTGCTGCTTCTGGACGAACCTTCGCTCGGTCTGGCGCCACTGATCGTCAAGCAGATCTTCGATGCCATCCGCGTGCTCAACAAGCAGGAGGGATTGACCGTGTTCCTGGTTGAGCAGAACGCCTTCGGCGCGCTGAAGCTCGCCGACCGCGGCTATGTCATGGTTAATGGCAGGGTCACGATGAGCGGGTCCGGCAAGGAGCTGCTCGCCAATCCGGAAGTGCGCGCCGCCTATCTCGAGGGCGGCCGGCACTAGCAATTGCATGCGCCGGCCCGGGCCAAGGGAGGTGCCGAAGCGCACCGTACGGGTTGGCACAGATAGGCGCCGCAAGGCGATCTGTGGAGGAACTGGAAATGCAGGGCATTCTGTATGAGGAGCCGTCGGTCTGGCAGTTCTTCTTCGTCACCTGTCTGCTTGGCGGCTGGGCGGCCTGGATGACCGGCCGCGCCTGCGCGCAGACATGGCGCGGCTATCCCAAGCTGGTGCTCTATCTGCTGATACTCGGCCTGGCGGTTCGCTTCATCCATCATGCCCTGTTCAACGGAACGATGTTCTCGCTGCAATACTACGTCGTCGACACCATCGTCATGCTGATATTGGGCTCGCTGGGTTTCCAGTACACCCGCACCAAACAAATGGTGACGCAATATCACTGGCTTTACGAACGAGCATCCCCGCTCAGTTGGAAGTCGAAAAACTGATGCTTGCCGCTGCTTCCGCCGCTTTTGGTTTTGAGGTGACAAGGGCCGGAAAATCGGCAAACTGATCTTTCTGCGATACGGGTGGGCATCGCATGAAGGCATCATCCAAGCCCGCCCATCCATGGGAGTGTTTCAATGAGAAAATCACTGTTGTCCGCAGTCGCCATGTCCGCGATCCTCGCGTTCAGCGGCAGCGCGTGGGCGGATGTTCTGATCGCTGTCGGCGCGCCCATCACGGGCCCGAACGCGGCGTTCGGCGCACAGATCCAGAAGGGAACCGAGCAGGCCGTCGCCGACATCAATGCAGCCGGCGGCATCAATGGCGAACAGATCAAGATCACCGTCGGTGACGACGTCTCCGATCCCAAGCAGGGCATTTCGGTCGCCAACAAGTTCGTTGCGGACGGCGTCAAGTTCGTCGTCGGCCACTTCAACTCGGGCGTTTCGATCCCGGCCTCGGAAGTCTATGCCGAAAACGGCATTCTCGAAGTGACGCCGGCCGCCACCAACCCGGTCTTCACCGAGCGCGGCCTGTGGAATACCATCCGCGTCTGCGGTCGTGACGACCAGCAAGGCGAAGTTGCCGGCGCCTACATCGCCAAGAACTTCAAGGATGCCAAGATCGCGGTGATCCACGACAAGACGCCTTACGGCCAGGGCCTTGCCGACGAGACCAAGAAGGCGCTCAACGCAGCCGGCGTGACGGAAGTCCTCTATGAAGGCGTGAACGCCGGTGACAAGGACTTCTCGGCCCTTATCGCCAAGATGAAGGATGCCGGCGTAACGCTGATCTACTGGGGTGGTCTCCACACCGAGGCCGGTCTCATCATCCGCCAGACCGCCGACCAGGGCCTGAAGGCTCCGCTGTTCTCCGGTGACGGCATCGTCTCGAACGAATTGGCATCGATCGCCGGCGACGCCGTCGAAGGTACCTACAACACCTTCGGCCCCGACCCGCGTCGTAATCCGGCCGCAGGCGAAGTCGTGGAGAAATTCCGCGCGGCCGGCTTCGAGCCGGAAGCCTATACGCTCTATGCCTATGCTTCGACGCAGATCATCGCGCAGGCGGCAGCGGCTGCCGGCTCGAACGATCCGCAGGAAGTCGCCAAGGCGATCCGCGAGAAGGGTCCCTTCAAGACGGTTCTTGGCGAACTGTCCTTCAATGAGAAGGGCGACCGCACCGACGCCGACTATGTCGTCTACCAGTGGAAGAAGGGCGACGACGGCAAGTACAACTACGTTCAGATCGACTGATCCTCGATCTTTTCGGAAATGCCCGGCCTTTGCGCCGGGCATTTTTGTTTGGAGCGCAATTGCGACTGGCCGATCCGCTCCATGGAAGGCACGGCTATGCCGCCATGCCACGGCGCTGCGAACGCCCGAGCCGACCCAGAATCCCTTGCCAAAAATCGATTTGGATTTTTTGGCTTATGCGCTAAGCAGGCGAGCCTTTTCCTTTCCTAGCCGGAGGCCCGCTCTTGCCTATCAGAAAGATCCTCGTCGCCAACCGCTCAGAAATTGCCATTCGCGTGTTTCGCGCGGCCAATGAGCTGGGGCTGAAAACGGTCGCCATATGGGCCGAGGAGGACAAATACTCGCTTCATCGCTTCAAGGCCGACGAATCCTACCAGGTCGGTCGCGGCCCGCATCTCGCGAAAGACATGGGGCCGATAGAAAGCTATCTGTCGGTCGAGGAAGTGATCCGCGTTGCCCGGCTCTCGGGCGCCGATGCAATCCACCCCGGTTACGGTCTCCTGTCGGAAAGCCCGGAATTCGCGGAAGCCTGCGCCGAGAACGGCATTACCTTCATCGGCCCGAAGGCCGAAACCATGCGCCGGCTCGGCAACAAGGTCGCCGCCCGCAATCTGGCTGTCGAATTGGGCGTGCCGGTTGTGCCGGCGACCGACCCGCTACCTGACGACATGGAGGCCGTGAAGAAGCTGGCCGCCGACATCGGCTATCCCCTGATGCTGAAGGCCTCCTGGGGCGGCGGCGGCCGCGGCATGCGGGCGATCCGCAGCGAAGCCGATCTGGTCCGCGAGGTCACCGAGGGCAAGCGCGAGGCCAAGGCCGCGTTCGGCAAGGACGAAGTCTATCTGGAAAAGCTGATCGAACGTGCCCGCCATGTCGAGGTGCAGGTGCTCGGCGACACCCACGGCAATGTCGTGCATCTGTTCGAGCGCGACTGCTCGATCCAGCGCCGCAATCAGAAGGTTGTAGAGCGCGCCCCTGCACCCTATCTCGACGCCCTTCAGCGCGGCGAACTGTGCGACTATGCCCTGAAGATCGCGAAGGCAACCGATTATATCGGCGCCGGAACGGTCGAGTTCCTGATGGATGTCGACAGCGGCAAGTTCTACTTCATCGAAGTCAATCCGCGCATCCAGGTCGAGCATACGGTCACCGAGGAGGTGACCGGGATCGACATCGTCAAGGCGCAGATCCACGTGCTTGACGGGCTGCGCATCGGCAAGCCGGAATCCGGCGTTCCGCAGCAGTCCGATATCCGCCTCAACGGCCACGCGCTGCAATGCCGCATCACCACTGAGGACCCTGAGCACAATTTCATTCCCGACTATGGCCGCATCACCGCCTATCGCGGAGCGACCGGCTTCGGCATTCGCCTCGATGGCGGCACCGCTTATTCGGGCGCGGTCATCACCCGTTTCTACGATCCGCTGCTGGAGAAGGTGACAGCCTGGGCCCCGACCTCGCAGGAGGTCATCTCGCGCATGCACCGGGCGCTGCGCGAATTCCGCATTCGTGGCGTCGCCACCAACCTGACCTTCCTCGAGGCGATCATTAGCCATCCCGGATTCCAGGACAATTCCTACACGACCAAGTTCATCGACACGACGCCCGAACTGTTCGAGCAGGTGAAGCGGCAGGACCGCGCCACGAAACTGCTCAACTATCTGGCAGACGTCACGGTTAATGGCCACCCGGAAGCCAAGGGGCGCCCGACCCCGAACAAGGACGCGGCCGAACCGATCGTGCCCTATCTGAATGGCAAGGTTCCGGATGGCAGCAAGCAGCGCCTCGATGCACTCGGCCCGGAAAAATTCGCCGCCTGGATGCGCGATGAAAAAAAGGTGCTGGTCACCGACACGACGATGCGCGACGCGCATCAGTCGCTGCTCGCGACGCGCATGCGCACCTACGACATCGCTCGCATCGCCGGCGTCTATGCGCGTGCCCTGCCCGAGCTGCTGTCGCTGGAATGCTGGGGCGGCGCGACATTCGACGTGTCGATGCGCTTCCTGACCGAAGACCCGTGGGAGCGGCTTTCGTCGGTGCGCGAGGCGGCGCCGAACCTGCTTCTGCAGATGCTGCTGCGCGGCGCCAACGGCGTCGGCTACACCAATTATCCCGACAATGTCGTGCAGCATTTCGTCCGCCAAGCGGCGGCCGGCGGCATCGACCTATTCCGCGTCTTCGACTGCCTGAACTGGGTCGAGAATATGCGCGTCGCCATGGATGCGGTGTGTGCCGAGGGCAAGCTCTGCGAAGCGGCGATGTGCTATACCGGTGACATCCTCGATCCGGAGCGCGCCAAGTACGATCTGAAATATTATGTCGGCCTTGCCGGAGAGTTGCAGGCGGCAGGCGCGCATATCATCGCCGTCAAGGACATGGCGGGCCTGTTGAAGCCCGCGACGGCACGGGTGTTGTTCAAGGCGCTGCGCGAAGCGACCGACCTGCCGATCCACTTCCACACGCACGACACCTCGGGCCTTTCGGCCGCCACCGTTCTTGCCGCAGTGGAAAGCGGCGTCGACGCAGTCGATGCGGCGATGGACGCGCTCTCCGGCAACACCTCGCAGCCTTGCCTTGGGTCCATCGTCGAGGCGCTGAAGGGCGACGAACGCGTACCGGGGCTCGACCGCGAATGGATCAGGCGCATCTCGTTCTATTGGGAATCGGTGCGCAACCAGTATGCCGCGTTCGAAAACGATCTCAAGGGACCGGCCTCGGAAGTCTATCTGCATGAAATGCCCGGCGGCCAGTTCACCAATCTGAAGGAGCAGGCGCGCTCGCTCGGGCTGGAAACACGCTGGCACGAGGTGGCGCAGGCCTATCACGACGTCAACCTGATGTTCGGCGACATCGTCAAGGTCACGCCCTCCTCAAAGGTGGTCGGCGACATGGCGCTCATGATGGTCAGCCAGGACTTGACCGTTGCCGATGTCGAGAACCCGGCCAAGGACATCGCCTTCCCTGAATCGGTCGTCTCGATGCTGCGCGGCGATCTCGGCCAATCTCCCGGCGGCTGGCCGGCCGCTTTGCAAGCTAAGGCGCTGAAGGGCGAAAAGCCGATCGTCGTGCGGCCCGGATCGCTGCTGAAGCCCGCCGACCTCAAGGCCGGCCGCAAGGAGATCGAGGAAAAGCTCGGCCGCAAGGTCAGCGAATTCGAATTCGCCTCCTGGCTGATGTACCCGAAGGTCTTCACCGATTTTGCCGGCGCGCAGGAAAGCTACGGGCCGGTCAGCGTGCTGCCGACGCCGGTCTATTTCTACGGTATGAAACCGCAGGATGAGATTTTCGTCGACATCGAGCGCGGCAAGACACTGGTCATCCGCTGCTTTGCCGTCAGTGAAGTCGACGACAAGGGCATGGTCACGGTGTTCTTCGAACTGAACGGCCAGCCGCGCCGCATCAAGGTGCCCGACCGGGCACATGGCGCTTCCGCCGCCAAGGCGCGCCGGAAGGCCGAGCCCGGCAACGAGGCGCATGTTGGCGCACCGATGCCCGGCATCGTTTCCACGCTCGCGGTGAGCACCGGCCAGGCCGTGAAGGCCGGAGACATCCTGCTGTCGATCGAAGCGATGAAGATGGAGACGGCGCTGCGCGCCGAGCGCGATGGAACCGTGGCCGAGGTGCTCGTCAGGGCAGGCGACCCGATCGACGCCAAGGACCTGCTGGTGGTGTTTGCCTAGACAGAGGAGCGGCCCGCCGAAACCTTCGCCCCTCATGGGCGAAGGAGAGTGCAAGCGGGCGGTTCCTTTCCAAGCGGGTTGCGCGATTGATAGAAAGGCAAGACCGACTTAACTTCCGCAGCGCCCGAAGAACCCGGATCGGACCGCATTGATGAATGCCACGAACACCGTCACTGCCGCCGTCCGTGGCCGCTGGGCAGTAGCGGCGGCCTTTTTCGTCAACGGCTTCATCACCGGTAGCTGGGCACCGCAGATCCCGGTCTTTCTCAAGCGGCTCGAAATCAGCGAATTCACATTGGGGCAATTGATCCTGCTGTTCGGCGCCGGCGCCGTCGCGGCAATGTCCTGGTGCGGCTATCTCATTTCGCGCCACGGCTCGCGCAGCGTGGTGCGCTGGTTCGGCTCGGCCGCGGTCTTCGGCCTGCTGGTGGTGGCCCTCGCCCCCAACGTGCCGCTGGCAGCAATATCGATGTTCCTGTTCGGCGGTGTGATCGGCGGCATGGACGTGGCCATGAACGCCAATGCCGTAGCGGTCGAGAAGAAGCTTTCGCGCGCCATCATGTCTTCGTCGCATGGTTTCTGGAGCCTCGGCGGCTTTGCCGGCGCCGGCATTGGCGGCATCGCCATCCAATCCTATGGGCATCTCGCTCATGCTGCCGCCGTGACCATCGCTTCCGCCATTGTGCTCGCGTTCGCCCTCAGCCATCTGGTGAGCGAGGAGAGGCAGATCGCGCATGAGCATCGCAGGTTTGCCTTGCCGAAGACGGTACTGATCTATCTGATCGGCATCATGGCCCTGTTTTCGATGGTGCCCGAAGGGACCGTGCTCGATTGGGCGGCGCTCTTTCTCGAACAGGAACTGGGTGCCGATATCGCCACTGCCGGCCTCGCTTTCGCGGGCTTTGCCGGCACCATGGCCGCCGTACGTTTCATGGGCGACGCCGTCAGGAACCGTTACGGCGCCGTCACGACACTTCGGGTCTCAAGCCTGATTGCGGCTATCGGCATGCTGGTTGCCGGCCTTGCGCCGACGCCGTGGATCGCCATTGCCGCCTTCGCCTTTTGCGGTCTCGGCATCGCCAACATGGTACCTATCGCCTTCTCGGCAGCCGGAAACCAGCCCGGAATGTCGGCCGGCGGCGGCATGAGCGTGGTCACCACCATGGGCTATTCGGGAATTCTGGTCGCGCCATCGGCGATCGGATTCGTCGGCGAGCGCACCGGCTTTGGGCCGGTCTTCGGGACCCTCTCGCTGCTTTTGCTTGTCGTTTTCCTGATGGCGGGCTTGGCCAAGCACGCCGATTTCTCGCCCCGCGCGTAGTCCGTCAGCCCCAAAACAGAAACGCGCCGCGTGTGAGCGGCGCGTTTGCGGCTGGCACTTACATGGCGATCAGATGCGTCCCATCAGGAGCAGCACCAGAAGAACGATCAGGATGACGCCGACGATACCCGACGGGCCATAGCCCCACGACCGTGAATGCGGCCAGGCTGGAATTGCACCGATAAGGATGAGGATCAGAATGATGATTAAAAGTGTCGTCAGCGTCATAACACGTCCCTCTGCCAAGATGTTGTAATGACTGACAATGCGCAGCGCCGGGCAGTTGTTCCCGACGCCGGAAGCGGTGCCGATTTCGACCGGTTCGGGCAGCCGCTCCGGTTCTCAGGTTTTTGCGCAATTCCGGACGAAAGGATGGCGGCTCTATTCAGCCGCCTTCGGATAGGCGACCGCATCGGATGCGTTGGCCGGCGCGGCGGCTTTACCTTTCCTGCTCTTGAACAGGCGGCCGAGGAAAGACGAGCCCTCGCGCTTCTTGTTGCCGCGCGTGAACACCATCAGCATTGCCGGCGTCACCACCAGCGTCAGAATGGTGGCGAAGGACAGGCCGAAGACGATGGCGCTCGACAGGGATATCCACCATTGCGTCGACGGCGCGTTGATCGTGGTTTCGTGATGAAAAATTTCGAGGCCAAGACCGAAGGCGATGGGCAGCACGCCGAAAATCGCCGACAGCGCCGTCAGCACGACGGGCCGCGCGCGCTCCCGACAGGTCTGCAGCACGGCTTCCAGCTTGTCCCAACCTTCGCGGCGCAGCCGGTCATAGGTGTCGATCAGCACAATGTTGTTGTTCACGACCACACCGGCAAGCGCAATCACGCCAATGCCCGACATGACAATGCCGAAAGGCTGGCCGGTGATCAGCAGACCGAGGAACACGCCGATCGTCGACATCAGCACGCAGGAAAGCACCATCGTCACGCTGATGAATTTGTTGAACTGCGCCAATAGCACGACGAAGATCAGGAACAGCGCCGCGCCGAAAGCCTTGCCGAGGAAGTCGCTCGCCGCCTTGCTTTCCTCGTCCTCGCCGGCCAGCTTCCAGCGTATGCCGGGAAGCTCCATCTTCTCCATCGCCTGGTTGACCTGCGCCTGCGCGACCGAGGGCTGGACGTCGCTGGCGACATTGGCTTCGACCACGATAGTGCGCTCGCCGTCGATCCGGTTCAGCGTGCCGACCTTGGGTTCCGGCTTGCGGGTGACGAAGTTGGAGATCGGCACCGAGCCCTGCGCTGTTTCGATGCGCAACTGGTCGAGCGAGGCCAGCGTGCGGCGCTCCTCCGGCAGCCTCAGGCGAATATCGACGGCGTCGTCGACGCCCGCGGGACGATAGTCGGACAGCTTCAGGCCGGTGGTGACGAGCTGCACGACCGAGCCGACAGCAGCGGGGCTGACGCCATATTGCGCGGCCTGCGCGCGATCGACGTTCAAAGCCCAGTCTATGCCGGGCGGCGGCAGGCCATCGGAAATGTCGATGACGCCGGGAATGGTCTTCAGCATCGCCGCGACCTCCCGCGCCTTGTCGTTCAGCCCTTCGGGGTCGGCAGCCGACAGGCGCACCTGGATCGCCTTGCCGGTCGGCGGCCCCGCCTCGGGCACCTGGACCTCGACATCGACGCCCGGAATGCCGGCCATGGCGACACGCAACTCGCTCAACACCTCATGCGCAGGCTTGCGCTGGCGCCAGTCGACGAATTCGTACTGGATCACGCCGACGACATCCTCGGCTATGTTGTTGGCGCTGCCGGTGGCCTTGCCGGCACGCGTGTAGACCGATTTCACGCCCGGCCAGCCGAGAATGCGCTTTTCGGCCTGGCTGACGGCAGCGTCCATTTCGGCGAGCGAAAGATTGCCGCGGGCGTGAACGTAAAGCAGTCCGTATTCCGGCTCGACATTGGGGAAGAACTCGACGCCCGCCCCCTCTTTGGAATAGATGACCGGCACTGCGACCAGCAGCCCCGCCGCAAGCAGCAGGGTGATGACGGGGTGGCGCACGGCAAGCTTGACCGTGCCCATGTAAAGGCCGTCCTTGTGTTCCGGCTCATGATGCGCCTTGCCGAAAATCGCGCCGAGCGTCGGGGTGAACACCAGCGCGTAGAGCATCGAGGCCGACAGCGTGACGATCAGCGTGATCGGCAGGTATTTCATGAATTCGCCGACGATGCCTGGCCAGAACAGCAGCGGCGAAAAGGCGGCGACGCGCGTCATGGTGGCGGCAATGACCGGGCCGGCCATGCGGTTTGCCGCCAGTGCATAGGCATCCTGCTTGTTCATGCCTTCGGCCATGCGCCGCTCGGCAAACTCCGTGACGATGATTGCATCGTCGACCAGCATGCCGACCGCCAGGATCAGGCTGAACAGCACGACGATGTTGACGGTAAAACCGCCGAGGGCCAGCAGCAATATGCCGAGCAGGAAGGAGGTCGGGATGGCGAGCCCGATGAGCAGCGATGCACGGCCCGACAGCGAGTAAAGCACGATGATGAAGACCAGGATGACCGCGATCATCACATGGTTCTGCAGGTCGCCGAGCAATTGGCGGATCGAGGTCGACTTATCCTGACTGTAGGAGACGACGCTGCCCTCCGGCAGTCGCTTGGCGAAAGCATCGGCCACCACCTTCACCGCATCGACTGTCTCGACCAGATTGGCGCCGGTGCGCTTCTTGACTTCGATGGCGATGGCTGGCTTGCCATCCAGCCGGGTGATGGTTTCGGCGTCCTTGTAGGTCGAGCGGACCGTGGCCAGGTCGCGCGCCCTCACCACGGCATTGGGCCCGGCAACGATCGGCAGGTTGGCGACGTCCTCGGGCGTCTCGATCAGCGCCGGGACCTTGATCGCGTAGCGGCCCTCGGTGCCTTCGATATTGCCGGCGGCGACCAGGCTGTTCGAAGCGCCGACGCCCTGGATGAGCTGGTCGAGGCGCAGATTGTAGGACGAGAGTTTGACCGGATCGATGATGACCTCGACGAGGTCGTCGCGAGCCCCCTGCAGCGCCGCCTCCAGCACGCCCGGCACCTCTTCGATGCGATCGCGCAGTTCGCGCGCGGCCGCCGTCAGCGCCCGCTCCGGAACATTGCCGGCAAGCGTCACCACCAGCACGGGGAATTCCGACAGGTTGACCTCGTTGATGGTCGGCTCTTCAGCGTCCTGCGGCAGATCGCGCTTGGCGTCGGAAACCTTGGCCCGGACATCCTCGAGCGCGGTGGAAAGGTCCGCACCGGCATTGAACTCTATGAGCACATAGCCGCCGCCCTGATAGGCGGCCGAACGCATTTCCTTGACGTTGGACAGGCTCTTCATCCGGGTTTCGACCGGCCGCAGCAGCAGCCGTTCGGAATCTTCCGGCGAGATTCCCTGATACGCCAGGCTCACATAGATGATCGGAATCTGGATGTCCGGCTCGGCTTCCTTGGGGATCGACTGATAGGCAAGCGCCCCCGCGATCAGGAAGAACACCATGATGGAAAGCGTGAGTCGTGCATTGCGGATGGCGTAGCCGACGATACCCATGCTTGAGCCTTTTTGCCGCGTCGCGGACTATTATTGTGTGCCGCCAGTTACTTCGGCAGCCAGTTTCCTGACGGTTTCGGCGTCCGCCTCCACGGCTTCCACCGTATCGCCTTCCGAAACCAGGTCCTGGCCGGCGACGATGATGCGCGCATCCTCGGGAATCCCGCCCAGCACCAGTCCCTTCGGCGTATCGTCGACGAGATCGATCGGATGGAAGGTGACTTTGTGGTCCGCATCCACGGCGCGGATGCCCAGGTCTCCATTGCCGCTCAACGTCACCACCGAGCGCGGCAAAATCACGGCGTCGGTCGCATTGGCGCGCACCGTGATTTCAGCTGTCATGCCGGCGGGAATGGTGCGGTCCGGATTGGCAATGGCGATTTCCAGCCGGAAGGTGCGGGTCGCGGCGGAGGCGTCGCGGCTGATGTAACGCACCGTGCCCTTGACCGTATCGCCGTTGACCAGCTTCACCTCGGCCTCATCGCCAATTTTGACGTAGCGCAGGTCGCGCTCGCCGATCTCGCCCTTGGCGAGGATCGGATCGAGGCTGAGCACTGTGGCGACCTCGCTGCCGGCCATGACGGCGCTGCCCAGTTCCACTGAGACGCGATCGACGATGCCGTCGAACGGCGCCTTGACCTGGTTGCGCGCAAGTTCGGCCTCCGCCGCCTGCAGCATGGATTTCGCGGTTGCCAGGGCCGAGCGCGCATTGTCGGCCTGGAGCTTCGGCGAATTGCCGGTCTTGACCAGCCGCTCGGCGGCATCGGCTTCGGCCTGGCGCTGCACCAGGACCTGGCGCGCCATCGCGACCGCTGCCGTCTTCTCCTCGGCGTCGAGCTCCAGCAACAGCTCTCCAGTCTTGACGCGCTGACCCTGCTTGGCCGGCAGTTCCGCAATGACTCCGCCGACCCGCGTCGCCAGAACGGCGCGCTTGTCGGCTTCGGTCTGACCGGAGATACGGATTGCACGGGCATGCATGACCCGCGACGGGGTGATCACGGCAACCGTTCTCACCGGGGCTTTCGGTTGTTCAGCTTGCGTGGCTTTCGCGTTTTCGGTCGCCGCGCTGCCCACCGAGGAGAATTTTCCGGTACCCATCCAGGCCGCGAAGCCGACGAGCACAAGCAATGCGGCCAGTTTGTGGAATCTGATCTTTTGCATGATCGTGTCCAGTGTGAGGTCCCGGCTGGACCGCTTAAAGCCCTCAAGGCACCCCGTCGGATATGGGCGCGTCAACAGCCGGTTTCAATCGGTCCGCTTCTCGCAAGGCTTCGACAGCCGGCGGGTTTTATCTCAAAGTCGAGCCTCGAAACAGTCAGAAAAATTCATCGATAAAACACTCCTGCCAATGAGTTGTCAGGATGCGAAAGCGCTCCGCTCGTCTTCCCTTGCGGCAGTTTTGGCGTTGATCCTGTACAGAATGGCCGGCCGAACTTATAGAGGAACGGGAGTGCGGGGCGGAAAGCCCCGCGACCATTGACATCGCCGGCGCGGTCCTCCACGTCAGGCGCAACGTCCTATCCAAAGAGGCTTCCGGCAGATGACCGGGTATCTTTCTTCCCTTTTCCCGCGCCGCAAATCGGTCGGCGTCGATGTCGGCGGCGTTCTGGTCGGCGGCGGTGCCCCCATCGTCGTCCAGTCGATGACCAACACCGACACCGCCGATGTCGACCGCACGGTGGCGCAGGTTGCCGCCTTGCACCGGGCCGGCTCCGAAATCGTGCGCATCACCGTCGATCGTGACGAAAGCGCCGCCGCCGTGCCGGCGATCCGCGACCGGCTGGCGCGCCTCGGCATCAATGTGCCGCTGGTCGGCGACTTCCACTACATCGGCCATAAGCTTCTGGCCGATCACCCGGCCTGCGCCGAAGCGCTGGCGAAATACCGTATCAATCCGGGCAATGTCGGCTTCAAGGACAAGAAGGACCGGCAGTTCGCCGCGATCGTCGAGATGGCGATCCGCTACGACAAGCCGGTCAGGATCGGCGTCAACTGGGGCTCGCTCGACCAGGAACTGCTGACCCGGCTGATGGACGAGAACCAGGCGAACGGCTCACCGCTGACTGCGCAGGAAGTGACGCGCGAAGCGATCGTGCAATCGGCGCTGCTCTCGGCCGAGATGGCGGAAGACATCGGCCTGGCGCGCGAGCGGATCATCCTGTCGGCCAAGGTCAGCCAGGTTCAGGACCTGATCGCGGTCAACACCGCGCTGGCGACGCGCAGCGACCACGCGCTGCATCTCGGCCTCACCGAGGCCGGCATGGGCTCGAAAGGCATCGTCGCCTCCTCGGCGGCCATGGGCGTTCTGCTCCAGCAGGGCATTGGCGACACGATCCGAATTTCGCTGACACCCGAGCCCAATGGCGACAGGACGCGCGAGGTGCAGGTGGCGCAGGAGCTCCTGCAGACGATGGGGCTGCGCCAGTTCGTGCCGATCGTCGCCGCCTGCCCCGGCTGCGGCCGCACGACCTCGACCGTGTTCCAGGAACTGGCGCAGAACATACAGGCCGACATTCGCAAGAACATGCCGGTCTGGCGCGAAAAATACCCGGGCGTCGAAGAGCTGAAGGTTGCGGTGATGGGCTGCATCGTCAACGGTCCGGGCGAA
Source organism: Borborobacter xinjiangensis (assembly GCF_047739745.1). Classification (NCBI taxonomy): domain Bacteria; kingdom Pseudomonadati; phylum Pseudomonadota; class Alphaproteobacteria; order Hyphomicrobiales; family Phyllobacteriaceae; genus Borborobacter; species Borborobacter xinjiangensis. The sequence continues at coordinate 33,631 of NZ_JBLLVA010000007.1, forward strand.
TCGAAGCATGCCGACATCGGCATTTCGCTGCCCGGCACCGGCGAGCAGCCCACCGCCCCGGTGTTCATCGATGGCGTCAAGGCCGCCACGCTGCGTGGCCCGAACATCGCGAGCGACTTCGAGAAGATGGTAACCGACTATATCGAGCGGCGTTTCGGCCGCGGCAGCAGGCAGGCAGCCGAGTAGCGGATGCGTGGCCTTGCCAAGGCAGCGCTGCTGCTTTGCGCAGCGATCTGGAGCAACGGCGCGCTCGCCGACCCGACGGATCAGGCCAAGCCGGTCACCATTGACCGCATCTGCGACCTGATCGACGATCACGCCACGCGCCAGGGCCTGCCGCGTGACTTCTTTGCCAGGCTGATCTGGAAGGAAAGCCGCTTCGACGTCAATGCGGTCAGCCCCGCCGGCGCTGAGGGCATCGCCCAGTTCATGCCCGGAACCGCCAAGCTGCGCGGCCTTTCAGACCCGTTCAACGTCGAGCAGGCAATTGCGGCGTCTGCCGGCTATCTCAGCGAACTGAAGACGGACTTCGGCAATCTCGGACTGGCTGCCGCCGCCTACAATGCCGGTGAAAACCGTGTGACGCGCTGGCTTTCCTCCGGCGGTTTCCTGCCGCTCGAAACAGAGGACTACGTGCTCGACATCATGGGCGAGCCGGCAGACAATTTCACCGATGCGGCCTATGCCGGCACCATACACCCGCTGCACGAAGCGCAGAGCTTCTGGCAAGCCTGTCGCAACCTGCCGGTGATGCTGGCGGCAACCATTCCCATGGCCAGCATCAACATCAAGCCCTGGGGCGTGCAGGTGGCAGGGAACTTCCGGCGTTCGGCGGCCATCAAACAATGGCAACGCCAGAAAGCGCGCTTTCCCGCCCTGCTCAGGCAATACGATCCGGTGGTCAGTCGCGTGCGCACGCCGCGCGGACGACGTGGCCTCTACGCGGTCAGGATCGGCGTCGACGACCGCGCCAACGCCGACATCATCTGCCAGCAACTGCGCGGCGCCGGCGGCGCCTGCATCGTCGTTCGCAATCAGTAAGACATCAAAGCTTCGAAGGCTGTTCGTCGTCTACGCCTTCATGGCCATGACCGTGTGATCGCGCGTCGTCTCGCTCAGCCAGGTGCCGATCTTGGTTCCGAGGCGGTCGGGCGAAATCGGCTTCGGCAGATAGTCGTCCATGCCGGATGCGATGCATTTCTCGCGATCGCCCTTCAGGGCATGAGCGGTGACGCCGATAATCGGGGTATGCATGCCGGTGCCGCTTTCGGCGTGGCGGATGGCGCGCGCGGCCTCATAGCCGTTCATTTCCGGCATCGAGACATCCATCAGCACCAGCCTCGGGTTCAACGCGCGATACATTTCGAGCGCGGTGCGCCCGTTGGCAGCGATGCGATAGGAAAGGCCGAGGCCATCCAATATCTGGCCGAAGACAAGCTGGTTGACCTCGTTGTCCTCGGCAACGAGGATATCGAGCGGCGCGCCTGATCTCGGCTGCCCCGCATCTGCGGAGTTGTCCGCGCCCGGACCGCGCAGAACCGTGAAGGCGCTCGCCTGCCGCCGTTTTGGCTGTTCTCGCAAAGGCTCGCGCTCGAACCGGGCATTGCCGAGCGAGGTGCGTGCCTTTTGGATTGCGCCAATGACCGTGCCCAGAAGCACCGCCGAGCGCGCCGGCTTGGTCAGATGCGCGGCTATTCCATAATCGAGGACCAGCCGGCCGAAGTCGATCTGGTCGACCGAGGTCAGCATCACGACGGGGATAGGCGCGAGCCGGCTGTCGGCACTTATCGCCCTGGCGACGTCGGCGCCGTTCATGCCGGGCATTTGATAGTCGAGGATGATGCAATCGACCGACGCGCCGAGTTGGCAGGCCCGTTCCAGGAAAGCCAGCCCCATGGCGCCGCTTTCGGCAGCGGCACAATCGAAGCCCCAGCTCCTCAGTTGTTCTAGCAGGATTTCGCGATTGACCGGATTGTCGTCGATGACAAGCACGCGCGCGCCGGTGACGCCGATCGGCACCACATCGGCCTGAGCGGGCGCTTCGTGGCGCGGCATTGCCACCTCGAACCAGAATACCGAGCCGCGCCCGACCTCGCTTTCAATGCCGATCCTGCCGCCCATCAGGTCGACAAGACGGGCCGCGATCGCCAGCCCGAGCCCGGTGCCCTCATGGCGGCGCGTCGAGGAACCGTCGACCTGGGCGAATTTTTCGAACACGGTCTGCAACTTGTCGGCTGGAATGCCGATGCCTGTATCTTCCACCTTCACCTTCAGGCGGACCGTATCTCCGGCAGCGTCATCACCGACGTTGGAAACATCGATCAGCACATGGCCCTTTTCGGTGAATTTCACCGCATTGCCGAGCAGATTGGTGAGTATCTGGCGAAAGCGCCCGACATCGCCGACGAGGTGGCTTGGCAGGAGCGGATCGACGCGTACGATCAGCTCCAGGTTCTTTTCCGCCACGCGGGTCGAAACCAGCGTGGCGGCGTCCTCGACCGCCTCGGCCAGTCGGAAGGGTTTCGGGTCGAGGGTCAATTGGCCGGCATCGATCTTGGAGAAATCAAGGATATCGTTGATGATCGTCAGCAGCCCGTTGCCGGATTTGACGATCACGTCGGTAAAGGTCTTCTGGCGCGGCGACAGTTCGGTCTTGGCCAGGAGCTCGGCCATGCCGAGCACGCCGTTCATCGGCGTGCGGATTTCATGACTCATATTGGCGAGGAATTCGGACTTCGCCCGGTCCGCCGCCTCGGCCTGGCGCAGCGACTCGGCAGATTCGGCAAAAGCGCTGCGGATCGCCTTTTCCATCGGCCGGAAGACCCAGAAAGCGACAAGCGCCAGCACTGCCACAAGCAGGATACCGGCATAGGACAGTAGCTTGTCGTTGCGCTGCTCGATAACGGACCGTTCCCGGTCAAGCGCGGCGCGGGCGCGCACCAGCATCGGCTGAACGAAAAGATCGTTCTGGTTGCGGATTTCGCGGATGCTCCACTCGTCGATCTTCCGGGCGCCGGCCAGTTCGCCCAGATTGCGCACGATATCGCGCGCCGACCAGAACAGATCTCCATTCACCGATGCGGATTCGAGTTCGTCAACGGCTGCGCGCGACAGGTCCGGCCATGCCGCCGCCAGCGCGCCAGCGAGTTCGCCTATCCGCCATTCCAACTTTTCGGCGTGGCCGGCAGCCGCCATCGTCAGATCGTCACGGGTTTCTTCCCGCCACGCCGCGACCGTTGCCTCGGAGAAAGTGGTCGCATTTCGAACGTCGCCTGAAAGCGTGGCAAGGTCGATACCGATCCGATCGACCTGGTTTCGAAAGGAGCTGACACTGTTCAATGTGTAGAGGATCGCTGCTGCCGCCAGCGCCAGCAACAACAGTCCCGACAAGTAGCGAACCCGAATCGAGCGGATGAACCGAGAATAGTCAGGCACGCAACCGCTCCGCACATATGGCAACAGTTTTAATGTGCTGGATTACGCTTGATTTACATTAAGAATTCGTTCCGGCTTCCATCAAAATAGCCGTTTCGACTTCAATTGCGCCGGTCGGCGACGAAGCTTGCCGCCTGTTTGAGGAACACGGCCCGTTCGCCATAGGGTTCCAGCAGCCCATGCGCCTGGGCAACCAGCCCCGAAAGCTGCCGGCGCGCCCAGTCGACACCATGCAGGGCGACCAACGTGGCCTTGCCGGCTGCGGCATCCTTGCCGGTCGCCTTGCCCATTATTTCGGCATTGGCGGTGACGTCGAGGAGATCATCGGCCAGTTGGAAAGCGAGCCCCACCGCCGAGCCGAACTCGGCAAGCCGTGCACGGTCCGACGCTGACGCTCCGGCCAGTATGGCGCCAGCCTCGCAGGCGTAACGGATCAACGCGCCGGTCTTCATCGCCTGGATGCGGATGATGTCGGTTTCGTCAGGGGTGGATTTTTCAGCCTCGAGGTCCAGTGCCTGCCCCCCCGCCATGCCGCCAAGCCCCGCGGCGCGGGCAAGGCCGCCGACAAGATCGATCTTGTGCCGCGCGGCGATCGCCGTCGCCTCGTCGGCAAGAATATCGAAAGCGTAGGTCAGCAGGCTGTCGCCGGCCAGGATCGCGGCGGCCTCGTCGAAGGCGCGATGCACTGTCGGCTGGCCCCGGCGCAAATCGTCGTCGTCCATCGCTGGAAGGTCGTCATGGATCAGCGAATAGCAATGCACACATTCCAGCGCCGCCGCCACCCGCATCGCCGCCTCTGTGTCCGCGTCGAAAAGCGCCGCAATTTCCAGCACCAGGAAGGGACGCAACCGCTTGCCGCCATTCAGGACGCCGTGACGCATCGCCGCCAGCAGCCGTTGCGGGCGGTCGATTTCGCCGTCAAGCGCGCGCCCGTCGAGCAACTGGCGCAGCAGCATCTCGACGGAGTGGGCCCGGGCTTCAAGGCGGGCTTCAAACGGAACTGGGTATGCTTCGAACATAATTGCCACGGTTTACGGCAATCGCCGTTAGCGTCAAGTTCCGCCGCTCCAGACATTGCGCCGCAGATAAAGCGCCTTTATGCCGGGAGAGGAGACAGGGTTCACGACCTGAGAGGCAGACTGCTTGGACGAACCGACAATCGATCCTGAACCGGAAAGGCTTGTCATGACGCCGCGACGAAAGTCCAGGACGCGCGCGGCTTCCGGTGGCTGGGTTCGACGCATCGTCGTCATTCTGGTCTGTCTCGGACTGCTGCCGATCGGCCTGACGATCCTCTACATGGTGCCTTTCATTCATCCCGTCTCGACGTTGATGCTGAAGGATCTGGCGACATTTTCGGGCTACGATCGTCGTTGGGTCTCCATCGACGAAGTCGCGCCTGTGCTTTCGCATTCGGTCATCATGTCCGAAGATGGCCAGTTCTGTTCGCATCGCGGCATCGACTGGAACGAGCTGCGCGTGGTCATAGACGATGCGATAGCCGGCGAAGCGAGCCGCGGCGCGTCGACCATTCCGATGCAGACGGTGAAGAACCTCTTTCTCTGGCAAGGGCGTCCGGTGATCAGGAAGGCGCTCGAAATACCTCTGGCGATCTATCTCGACGGGGTGCTCAGCAAGAAGCGGATCATGGAAATCTATCTCAACATCGTCGAATGGGGCCCGGGCATCTACGGCATCGAAGCCGCCGCCCAGCATCATTTCGGTGTTTCGGCCAGCCAATTGTCGTCGCGTCAGGCAGCACTTCTCACCGTCAGCCTTCCCAACCCCATCACCCGCAATCCGGCCCGGCCGGGTCCGGGGCTGAAGCGGCTGGCCAATCTCATCCAGCGACGCGCCGCGCGCGCCGGCGGCTATGTCGGCTGCGTCGACTAGCCACTGATGGAAAAAAATCGCCACAGCGCTGGTCAAAGCCAAGATTGCCGTGTATAGGCACGCCACTCATCTTAAGAATTCCGGCCCATCGACGTGCGGCCCTTTCGCGAGGGCATACGGGGCTTATGATAGACGGAGCGATTCCATGGCTGTGCCAAAACGAAAAACTTCGCCGTCCCGGCGCGGCATGCGCCGTTCGGCCGATGCGCTGAAGGCCCCGACCTATGTCGAGGACAAGAATTCGGGCGAAATGCGCCGCCCGCACCATATCGACCTGAAGACCGGCATGTATCGCGGCCGCCAGGTTTTGACGCCGAAGGAAAGCTGAGCTTTTCTTCTGCCTTGCGCATTCAAAAAGACCGGCTCGAAGCCGGTCTTTTTCATTTGAAGCGCATTTCAAACGCGCGATGAACAGCGTTATCATCGCATCTGAATTTGAACCTTCCAGAACAGGGTCGGGCAGATTCAAAATGCTGGAGCGAGACGATCGATGCTCACAATGATACCGCTGCTGATCATTCCCTTCATCATCTTCAATCTCGGGCTTGCCGGCCTGTTCGGCCCCGACCCTTTCGCCACGGAACTGTTTTCCGTGCAGATGATGTCGGGCGGCTTGTGGACGATGACCGTCGGCAATCTCCTGGTCGTCGTCGCCCTGCTGCTGCTTTTCGGCGAAATGATGAAGTCGACGCGGACCTCCAACATCTCGGTGGTCGACCACCTTCTGTCGATCATCGTCTTCGTCGCCTTCCTGGTCGAATTCCTGATGGTCAGCGGCGCGGCCCACCCCGTCTTCTTCACGCTGATGGTGATTGCGTTGATCGACGTGCTCGCCGGTTTCGCGGTCTCGCTGCGCTCGGCCGGGCGCGACGTCAATCTGAGCTGATCAGCCGCCGTCCGCCGCGAAACCGGCAGCTTCGATGCCGGCGATGGCCGCCGCTTCGTCATTGTCGGACGTATCGCCCGAAATGCCCACCGCACCGATGATGTCCCCTTCCGCATTCTTGACCAGGACACCACCCGGAACCGGCACGATCCTGCCGCCCGACACGTCCGATACGCCCGCCATGAGATGCGGCCGTTCCCTGGCAAAAGCGTCCAGCTTGCGCGAGCCCATGCCGATCGCCAGTGCGCCGAAGGCCTTGCCCGACGCCATCTGATGCCGCAGCAGCGAAGCGCCGTCCTGCCGCTGGAAGGCGACGAGGTGACCGCCGGCATCGAGCACGGCGACGCCAAGGGGCTTGAGGATGAGTTCGCCCGCTTTGGCGAGGGCCGCGCCGATGATTTCGTTGGCTTTGTCGAGCGTCAATTTTGACATGCTTTTTCAGTCTCCGGGTTTGGTCCGGCCAATGTTGGCGGGGTTGGGTGGTCCGGCTGGGCCGGGGAGTGGTTGTGTGATCAGCTTAGGGATGTTCGGAGTCTCGGAGGTGGCTCCGGGCGTTCGAGCCTCGGTTCCTGCCCTCCGCTAGGGCTCCGGGCGTTCGAACCTCGAAAAGCCAAATCGTTGGCTTTTCGCCGGCCCTTGGCCGGACGGTTCTCACCCCATTGAATCGATCTTGCGCTGCATCGCGGCGATCTGCTCCTTCAATTCCTGAAGATCGTCGGGGTGTTCATCGGCATCTTTCTTCGAAGGCTCCTCCGATGCCGCGGCGGTATTGGGAGACGGAAATGGCGCGAACAGGCGCACGGCCTGCTGGAACATTTCCATGTTGCGGCGGGTCTGCTCCTCCAGGGCCTTCATCGGCGTCGCCATTTTCATCATATCCATCGGCGATTTGCCGATCGCGGATTTCATCTGTTCGCGAAACCGCTCCTGCTCCTTGGCGAAAGCGGACATGGACTGCTCCAGAAAGCTCGGCACGATCATCTGCATCTGGTCGCCGTAGAAGGCGATCAACTGACGCAGGAACGGAATAGGCAGCATGTTCTGCCCATCCTTGTTCTCGAGTTCGAAGATGATTTGGGTGAGGACCGGATGGGTGATGTCCTCGCCGGTCTTGGCGTCCTGGACCGTGAAATCCTCGCCCTTCTTGACCATCTCGGCGAGGTCCTCGAGCGTCACATAGGTACTGGTACCCGTGTTGTAGAGCCGACGGTTGGCGTATTTCTTGATCACCACCGGATCGTCTTTTGCGGGCATCAACATCCTCCCCGGACACCGGAATTTGCTGCAGGCAGCCGTATCGACCGCATTTTGCGTGAGGATAGGCGCAAACCGTCGTCAATTCCAAGTCCTTTGTGCAGTGCACGAATTTGTCTGGGCTTGTCCGTTGAATCTCCGTCGGCTTTGCTTTTCGCCGGCTAAGACTCGCCCGTCTCCGCGCCATTTCGCGTTTGACTCGGGGTCGCGAAAGGGCAAGAAAAGTCGATCAGTTGCGCCTTTCGACGATCCTTCCGAGTTTTTTGGAGACAAAAATGTCCGCAATCGTAGTAGCCAGCGCCGCCCGCACACCGGTCGGCTCCTTCAACGGCTCATTCGCCAACACGCCTGCCCATGAACTGGGTGCGGTCGCGATAAGGGAGGCATTGGCCAGGGCGAACGTCGATAGCCAGGAGGTCGACGAGGTCATCCTCGGACAGGTGCTGACGGCCGGACAGGGCCAGAACCCCGCGCGCCAGGCTTCGATGGGCGCCGGCTTGCCGAAGGAGACCACGGCATGGAGCCTCAACCAGGTGTGCGGCTCCGGCCTGCGCTCGATCGCGCTCGGCATGCAGCAGATCGCCACCGGCGACGCGAAGGTCATCGTCGCCGGCGGCCAGGAATCGATGTCGCTGTCGCCGCACTGCCAGCATCTGCGGGCCGGCGTGAAGATGGGCGACTTCAAGCTGATCGATACAATGATCAAGGACGGGCTGATCGACGCCTTTAACGGCTATCACATGGGCAACACCGCCGAAAATATCGCTCGGCAATGGCAGCTCAGCCGCGACGATCAGGACCAGTTCGCACTTGCTTCCCAGAACAAGGCGGAAGCCGCGCAGAAGGCCGGCAAGTTCAAGGACGAGATCGTCGCCGTCACCCTGCAGGGCAAGAAAGGTGATACCGTGGTCGACCATGACGAGTATATCCGCCACGGCGCCACGATCGAGGCGATGCAGAAGCTGAAGCCGGCCTTCGACAAGGAAGGCACTGTCACCGCCGCCAACGCCTCGGGCCTCAATGATGGGGCGGCCGCTGTCGTGCTGATGACGGAAGAGGAAGCCGCGCGGCGCGGCATCACGCCGCTCGTGCGCATCGCCTCTTGGGCAACCGCCGGCGTCGACCCGCAGATCATGGGCACCGGACCCATTCCTGCTTCGCGTCGGGCGCTGGAAAAGGCCGGCTGGTCGGTCGGCGACCTCGACCTGGTCGAAGCCAACGAGGCTTTCGCGGCGCAAGCCTGCGCGGTCAACCGCGACATGGGCTGGGACCCGGCGATCGTCAACGTCAATGGCGGCGCCATCGCCATCGGCCATCCGATCGGTGCATCGGGCGCCCGCATCTTCAACACGCTCGTCTTCGAAATGCGCCGTCGCGGCGCCAAGAAGGGTCTCGCCACGCTGTGCATCGGCGGCGGCATGGGTGTGGCCATGTGCGTGGAAGCGATGGGCTGAGGGAACAGCGAATAGGATGAGTGGCGCAGGCACGCGGGAGGGAGCCCCTACTCGCCATTCGCTGCCCGCTATTCGCCCAATGATCGGGAGGAGGACACCATGAGCAGAACAGCAATCGTCACCGGAGGCTCGCGCGGCATTGGCGCGGCCATTTCCATTGCGCTGAGGGATGCCGGCTACAAGGTTGCAGCCAATTATGCCGGCAATGACGAGGCGGCCGCCAAATTCAGGGAAGAAACCGGCATCGCTACCTATAAATGGTCGGTGGCCGACTACGACGCCTGTGCAGCCGGCATAGCCGAGGTCGAGGCAGATCTCGGCCCGGTGGATGTTCTGGTCAACAATGCTGGCATCACCCGTGACGCCATGTTCCACAAGATGAGCCGCGAGCAGTGGAACGAAGTCATCGGCACCAATCTCAACGGCGTCTTCAACATGACGCACCCGCTGTGGAGCGGCATGCGCGACCGCAAGTTTGGCCGCGTCATCACCATATCGTCGATCAACGGCCAGAAGGGACAGGCCGGACAAGCCAACTATTCGGCGGCCAAGGCGGGCGATATCGGTTTCACCAAGGCGCTCGCGCAGGAAGGCGCACGCGCCGGCATCACGGTCAACGTCATCTGCCCCGGCTACATCGCCACCGACATGGTCATGGCAGTACCTGAAAAGGTAAGGGAATCGATCATCGCGCAGATTCCGGTCGGCCGCCTCGGCGAGCCAGAGGAGATCGCACGCTGCGTGGTCTTTCTCGCCTCCGACGAGGCCGGCTTCATCACCGGTTCGACGATCACCGCCAATGGCGGGCAGTATTTCGTCTGAAGCTGGACGGCTAACGGCGCCGCCGAGCGGCGCCGTCTCCGGCGATCGCTTTTGTTATTTCGAGGGCAATGCAAGCCGCCCCGGCAATCGGCGCGCCCGCTTACCTGTCCCGCAATGACACAATTGCCTTAACGAAGATGCCTGGGCGTTGCAGCATGGGCGACTTTCCGAGCGATTTTTTGAACGCACGGCCCCGTCACCACACAAGATGTTGCGGTGAACAAAGCAGGAAACCCGCCCGATCAGTGATTCGTCGCCGCTTCGTTCCGGCTTTGACCGCAGACTTAACGCGAGCTTGCCGACAGGACCTGTGCGTCGGTCATACAAGGTTAAACAATCTTGAGGGGACCTTAACAATTGCGGCTTCGCTTGGACCTGGCGAGTCACGCCATGCGCAAAGGTTAACACGATCGCTAAAATTCGCTCGAAATGCGTTCCGAACGATTCAGCATGTCGAGCCGAAAAACCTGTCAAGTGCTATATCTAGTGTGGAACAAATCAGGAAAGCCGATAAATCGCTGATTCGTCGCCTGTTCGTTCCGTGTTTGGCTGAAAAGTTAACAGGCACCGAAGACAGGTCCTTGGGACAAATAAAAATCATTGATTTTCAATGGCTTATGTGAGAGAGACCAACCCCGACCGGCATAAGTTAACGCCCCTCCCCCGAATCTCTCCGCACCCGAAGACATCGATTCAGCATCTGGTGAAAAAATCTGGTGTGCAACTAGATGTTGGGGCGAACAAAAGATGAATCGTCGAGAGTCAGCGATTCGTCGCCGATTCGTTCCAGACTCGTTCCACCCGTTAATTCTCCAACATTTCCGCTTCCGTTTCCGCTTCCGACTGCCTATCTGTCGCAGCGAGACGACTTGCCTGGAAATTACCGCGTTGGCCTGTCAGCATGGGTCGCGAAACACACGTGGGAAAGGCCGAACCGCCTACGATGAACATCGAACCCCGACAATCCGCCCCGCTCCTGCTTTCCGGCCGCGATGTGACCGCCGTGCTCGGGCCGACCAATACCGGCAAGACCCATCTGGCGATCGAGCGGATGGTGGCCCATGAAAGCGGCATCATCGGCCTGCCGCTGCGGCTTCTGGCACGCGAGGTCTATGGGCGGGTCTGCGAAAAGGTCGGCGCCGACAAAGTCGCGCTGGTCACCGGCGAGGAGAAGATCCTGCCGCCTGGCGCGCGCTACTCCGTCTGCACGGTGGAAGCGATGCCGCGCACAACGGATGCAGCCTTCGTCGCCATAGACGAGGTGCAGCTTGCCGGCGATCTGGAGCGCGGCCATATTTTCACCGACCGCATTCTGCATCTGCGTGGCCGCCAGGAGACGCTGCTTCTGGGTGCGGCCACCATGCGCGGCATTTTGGAGCGGCTGCTGCGCGGCGTGTCGGTGGTGACGCGGCCGCGCCTGTCGCATCTTGCCTATTCGGGCTCGAAGAAGATCACCCGCCTGCCGCGACGCTCTGCGATCGTCGCCTTCTCAGCCGACGAGGTCTATGCCATCGCCGAACTGATCCGCCGCCAGCGCGGCGGTGCGGCCGTCGTTCTCGGCGCGCTTTCGCCGCGCACCCGCAACGCGCAGGTCGCGCTCTATCAGTCCGGAGACGTCGACTATCTGATCGCCACCGACGCCATCGGCATGGGTCTGAACCTCGACGTCGACCACGTCGCCTTTGCCCAAAACCGAAAGTTCGACGGTTTTCAATACCGGGCCTTGACGGCGGCCGAACTCGGGCAGATCGCCGGACGCGCGGGACGGCATCTACGCGACGGCACGTTCGGCGTCACCGGCCAGGTCGATCCCTTCGACGACGAACTGGTCGACAAGATCGAGAGTCACGACTTCGATCCGGTCAAGGTGCTGCAATGGCGCACGGTGCAGTTCGATTTTTCCAGCCTCGAAGCGCTGAAACATTCCATTGAGGCGACGGCGCCGGTCGAGGGACTGACGCGGGCGCTGCCGGCGGTGGACGCGCAGGCGCTGGAACAGCTTTCGCGCGACCCCGACATCAAGGCACTGGCGACCGGCCGCGACCGGGTAGCGCTTTTATGGGAGGTCTGCGCGCTTCCCGATTACCGCCGTATCGCCCCGGCACAGCACGCCGATCTTGTCGCCTCGATCTTCGTCGACATCGCCGACCGTGGCCATGTCGATGAAAACTACATGGCCGAGCAGGTGCGCCGCGCCGACACCACTGAAGGCGACATCGATACGCTTTCGCACCGCATCGCTCAGATTCGCACCTGGACCTATGTTTCGAACCGGCCTGGCTGGCTTGCCGATCCGATACACTGGCAGGAAAAGACGCGAGAAATCGAAGACAGATTGTCAGATGCGCTGCATGACCGGTTGACGAAACGTTTTGTAGACCGCAGGACTTCCGTCCTTATGCGCCGCCTCAGAGAAAATGCCATGCCAGAAGCAGAAATCAGCCCCTCCGGAACGGTCCTCGTCGAGGGCCATCATGTCGGGGAATTGCAAGGGTTCCGATTCACCGCCGACCAGACCGCGGCCGGGGAAGACGGCAAGGCCATCCGGGCGGCTGCTCAAAAAGCGCTCGCCGCCGAGTTCGAGACGCGCGCGGAGCGTTTTTCGACCTGCGCCAATGGCGATCTCGCGCTCAGCTCCGACGGCACGCTGCGCTGGATCGGCTCGCCGGTCGGTACGCTGGTCGCCGGGGAGGACGCGCTGAAACCCCGCGTCATCCTGCTTGCCGACGAGCAACTCACCGGTCCGGCGCGCGACAAGGTCGCCGCGCGCGCTGATCGCTTCGTCAATTTCCAGATCGAAACCCTGCTCAAGCCGCTGATCGCGCTCAGGGATGCCGAGCAACTGACTGGAATTGCGCGCGGCATCGCCTTCCAGCTCGTCGAGAATTTCGGATTGATCAATCGCCGCGAAATCGCCGACGATATCAAGACGCTCGATCAGGAGGGCCGTGCGAGCCTGAGGCGGCTGGGCGTGCGCTTTGGCGCTTATCACATATTCCTGCCCGCGCTGCTGAAGCCCGGACCGGCCGGGCTGGTGACGCTGCTATGGGCGCTGAAGAACGACGGCAAGGAATTGCCGGGCTTCGGAGACGTGGTCCACTCGTTGGCGGCGGGCCGCACCTCGGTCATCATCGACCCGGCCTTCGACAAGGCATTCTACAAGCTGGCGGGCTTTCGCAATCTCGGCCGGCGGGCCGTGCGCGTCGACATTCTCGAGCGTCTGGCCGACCTGATCCGGCCGGCCCTAGCTTGGAAGGCCGGCGCGGGACCCCGTCCTGACGGCGCCTATGACGGCAGCGCCTTCCTGGTGACGCCGGCAATGATGTCCATCCTCGGCGCCACCGCCGACGATATCGAGGATATTCTGAAGGGTCTCGGCTATCGCGGCGAAGCCAAGCCGGCGGCCGAGGTCAAGGCGCGACTGGAAGTGCTCGACGAAGCAGCACTTGCGGCGAAGAAAGCTGCGGATGCCGATACGAAGCCCGACGGCGAGGGCGCCACGGAAAGTGAACCGACCGCAGCGGTGGATCCTCGACCTGAACAAGCAGCGGCCGACGCCGGTGCCATTGACGGAAGCCAGGACTTTGCCGCTCCCTCGGAAGATCGCACCGAGACGGCTGGTGACGCGGCCGCACTCCCAACGAACGTCGAAGACACCGCGCCACCAGTAGGATCGGTCGATGCGGCCCCGACTGCGACCGAGCAAGCGTCGCAACCGAGCGCCGCCGAAAGCCAGGCCGAAGAGCCGAAGCCCATTCTGCTTTGGCGTCCCGCCCGCTTCGACAGGCGAACGCATCATCGCCAGGACAACCGCCAGCGCGGCCGTCCGGCGGAGGCAAGGAGCCAGCAAAATGGCGGCCGGCCGGAGCGCGACGGCGATCAGCGTGAGCAGGATGGCAAGAGCCGTTTCGATCGCGGCAAGTTCAAGAAATCGGCCAAGCCGAATGCCGGAAATGGCAGGCATGAACACCGCGACGATCGCCGCCCGGCCAAGGGCGGGCACGGCAAGCCGGCATTCCAGCCGAAGCCGCGCGAGGAACGGCCTGTGCGCGTCGATCCGGACTCGCCCTTCGCCAAGCTTGCTGCATTGCGCGACCAGCTCAAGAAGTAGATGCCAGCCGACGGTCGTCAGCGTATCGACAAATGGCTGTTCTTCTCGCGCGCCGTCAAATCGCGCTCGCTTGGGGCAAAACTCGCCCAGGCCGGGCGCGTGCGCATAAATGGGGAGAAAACCAGCCAGGCCGCAGATTCCATTAAGCCAGGCGATGTGCTGACGATCACGCTGGAGCGGCGCATTCTCGTCTACCGGGTCGTTGCGCCGGGCACCCGGCGCGGTCCGGCAGAGGAAGCGCGACTGCTCTATGAAGACCTTTCGCCGCAGCCAGCACCGAGGGAAGCCCGCGGTGAAGGAAACTTGGGGCCGCAACGCGATCCGGGCAGCGGTCGTCCGACCAAACGCGAGCGGCGCGAGACAGACCGGCTGCGCGACAGCGATTGACGAGCGCTTCCGTCCAATCCCGTTCGCCAAGTCGGAACGGCTTTCCAGGAGAGCGCGACTGCGCGCAATGGCCGCCCTTGAAACACCCCGTCAAAGCGGTTACCTCACATCCAGCAAAGGAAGGAAGGGGCAAGCCCCGGAGCCACTAGCATGACCTATGTCGTGACCGACAATTGCATAAAATGCAAATACATGGACTGCGTCGAGGTCTGTCCGGTGGATTGCTTTTATGAGGGCGAGAACATGCTCGTCATCCATCCTGACGAGTGCATCGACTGCGGCGTTTGCGAGCCCGAATGCCCAGCCGACGCGATCAAGCCCGATACGGAACCCGGCCTCGAAAGCTGGCTCCAGATCAACGATGAATACGCCTCGAAATGGCCGAACATAACGGCCAAGAAAGCTCCGCCCGAAGACGCCAAGGAATTCGACGGCGTCGAGGGCAAGTTCGAGAAGTATTTTTCCGCCGAGCCTGGCGGCGGCGACTAAGTCGCAAGCAGTACCCGGCTGATCGCGAGGTCGCGCCGCGGTCGGGACGCCTTCGTCAGCCGGCTTCCATCGCTCTGCATCCGGGGGCCTCTTCGCGCCTGCAGCAAATCCTTGATTCTTTCAAGTTTTTGTGGTATCCAATCCTCAACATACCGCTGGCAAGCTGTCGACTTATGGCGCAACGCCTTAATCACTGAAAGGTTAGTACAAGCTCCGGGCCAAGGCTACTTGGGCTAGGCAACGCATTGAGCGCGTTGAGCCTGTGCCGGCTTCCCCGGAGGTCTTCGTCTGTTTGCGGTATATCGTTCGGCCGTCTCGGCCGCCCATCCGGTTTGCCGGCGTTATAGCCGGCGCCACAAAAGGAGTTCAGTGCGTATGGCAACCACACCCCCGCAGAAGAAGTCCGCAGCTCGTCACGGCTTCAAGGTCGCAGAGTACATCGTCTACCCTGCGCATGGCGTCGGCCAGATCATGGCCATTGACGAGCAGGAAGTCGCGGGCCACAAGCTTGAGCTGTTCGTCATCGATTTCCAGAAAGACAAGATGCGGCTGAAAGTGCCGGTTGCGAAGGCGACCGCCATCGGCATGCGCAAGCTTTCGGAAACCGACTATGTCGACCGGGCGCTTCGCGTGCTGCAGGGCCGTGCGCGCGTCAAGCGCACCATGTGGTCGCGCCGCGCGCAGGAGTATGACGCGAAGATCAACTCCGGCGACCTCATCTCGATCTCGGAGGTCGTGCGCGACCTGTTCCGTGCCGACAACCAGCCCGAGCAGTCCTATTCGGAGCGGCAGCTCTATGAGGCTGCGCTCGATCGCATGGCGCGTGAAATCGCCGCAGTCAACCGCCTGTCGGAGACAGAGGCGGTCCGTATGATCGAAGTTAACCTCGCCAAGGGGCCCAAGCGCGGCGCCAAGGCCGAGGCCGACAACGAGGAAGCCGAACAGGAGGAGGCCGCATAAGGCCGCCCTTCAATCGGACGTAATTCGAACCCGGCGGAAACGCCGGGTTTTTCTTTTGCGCCCGCGGAAGAGCATCGTTTTCGGTCCGATGCTCAAACAAAGAGATGGATCGACAATGTGCGTCCGTCAGGATGCACGGCGATCCAGTGTGCTTGATACTTCCCGTCCCTGGCCTACAATCCTCCCGATAGCACACCGGACCGGGCAGCCGCGTGCCGCAAGCAAGAATGGAGTTCGTCATGGACGAGGAAGTTTTCAACATGTCGATCCGTAAATTCCTGAAGGAAGTCGGCGTGACCTCCCAGCGCGAGATCGAAGCGATCGTGCGCAACGGCAAGGTCAGCGGCAACCGGATGCGGGTTCGCATGACGCTCACCGCCGAAGGCACCGACCTCAATCATGTCGTGGACGGAGAACTGAAACTCTCCTGAGCCGGCCGGGAATATCAACCTCAGAGCACTCATTCCTCAGTCGGGGAATACTGGTAAGCGCGTGCTGAAGCTCGCCGCTTCGGCGGTTTTGCGTCCTCCGGCAGACAAGACGCCCCCATCCGTCCCCGCGATCTGCCGCGTCCTCCACAAAGCCCATGGAACAATTCCCTCCTGAGACGCGTTCTGATGCGTCGAGGGAAAGTAGAGCAACCCAATCCCGAGAGGGTCGGCGTTCCCGGGTCGGATGTTGAAACACCCGTAGTCGCGAGGTGGACGCGAGATCGAACGCCCCTGAGTGAGGGAGCGCAAGACGATGGAAGACAAGGCTAGGCGCAAGATGATCCGCGCTGCCATGGCGGCGCCCTACCTTGAACGGAGCGAAGAACACGATCTTGCGTTGCGTTGGAAGGATCACGGCGACCAGGAGGCGATGCACCGCATCACCACTGCCCACATGCGCCTCGTCATTTCCATGGCAACCAAATTCCGCTATTTCGGCCTTTCCATGGGCGATCTCGTCCAGGAGGGATATGTAGGCTTGCTGGAGGCGGCGCTGCGCTTCGAGCCTGATCGCGACGTGCGGTTCTCGACCTATGCGAGCTGGTGGATCCGGGCTTCCATTCAGGACTACATCCTGCGCAACTGGTCTATCGTGCGCGGAGGTACGAGTTCGGCTCAAAAGGCGCTGTTCTTCAATCTGCGCCGGCTGCGCGCACGCCTTGCCCAGGGACCGGACACGCTCTCCGGCACCGCGCTCTACAAGGAGGTCTCGGAGGCCCTCGGAGTTTCGGAAGCCGATGTGGCGATGATGGACTCGCGGCTTTCCGGCCCGGATGCCTCGCTCAATGCGCCGCTGGTCGACGACGGAGGCCGCTCGGCCGACCGGATGGATTTCCTGATATCGGATGAGCCCCTGCCCGACGAGGTGGCCGGCGAGGCGATTGATGTCGAGCGTCGCTCAAGCTGGCTGAAGAACGCGCTTGGCGTTCTCAATGACCGGGAATTGCGGATCATCGAGGAGCGCCGGTTGCAGGACGAAGGCGCCACCCTGGAGTCGCTCGGCCAGACGCTCGGAATTTCCAAGGAGCGCGTTCGCCAGATCGAAAACCGCGCGATGGAAAAGCTGAGACTGGCGCTGGTGAAGGAGAGCCCGGCGTTCTTGTCCGCCTGACCTGTCGGATCACCGGTCGGTGACGATCTTGACCTTGTCGCCGGCCGACACCGTGGCGCCGGGCGCAAGCCCATTCAGCACGCGAAACAGATCGAGCTTTCTGTCGACGCCGACCATCTGGGCGGCGAGTGTGCCCATTGTCTGGCCAGGCCGTACCGTAACCACGCGAATGCGCAGCGGCTTCAACGCGGCTTTTTCAGCCGCCGTCAGCACATGAAAGGAGCCGCTCACCGAGCGAGCGACGGAATTCAGCGCCGTGCTCGCAATAGGCGCCGCAGTCAGCAGGCGGTAGACCTGTCCGCCCGCTCGGATGACGACGATGTCGAACTGCCATCCGTCGGCCCGGGCCGACGCCAGTGCCGCCTCGTTGCCGTTGATCGTCTCGGTGCGCACACTCGCGTCCTCGAGCCCGGCAACCCAGCCGCTGCGTAGGTAATCGGTCAGGGCGACGCCCTTGTCGATCGTCACGCCGTCGAAGCGGACGGCGATGTCGCCGGGTCCGGTCGCCGTCACGGCGGCAGCACTGTTGTCTATGACGAAACCCGACGGCACCGAAAAGCTCACGCCGAGACGCGGATGCAGGAAAGTGGTGCCGCGCACATAGCCTTCTTCCGGCGTGTCCCCGAACAACAGGCCATCGATGCCGGCAAGGAACGAATCGCGCTCGGTGACGCCGGTGCCCGGCGCGCCGAACTGGCGAGCATGGCGCTTGGCCAACTCGATGCGTTGAGGAGCGTTGGGATGGCTTGCCAGAAAATCGAGGCTTGGATCCGTGGCGCCGCTGATCGAGCGGAAATCGCTGTAGGCCGCCATGGATTGCAGAAACCGTCCGGCGGCGAATGGGTCGAACCCAGCCTGAGCGCTCGCCTTGATGCCGATGGCATCCGCTTCCAGTTCCTGGTTGCGCGAAAACTGCGCCAGCCTGAGCTTGCCGCGGATCAGCGCCACCTTTGCTGTCGGGCTTTCGCCCAGAACGTCGGTGACGACCTTGGTGGCCAGCACCTCCTCGGCTTCCTTTTGCTGGCGCTGTAGGCCGTGATTGGCGGTGACATGGCCCATTTCGTGAGAAATGACGGCCGCAAGTTCGGCCGAATCATTGGCGAGCGCCAGGAGACCCCGAGTGACGTAGAGATAGCCTCCCGGCAGTGCGAAGGCGTTGACGTTGGGCGAGTTCAGGATGGTGATGCGGTAGGTCTGGGTCGGGTTGCCCGAAACCGTAGTGAGATTGCCGACAACCTTCGCGACCATCCGCTCCAGCTTGGGATCGGAATATTCCCCGCCATAGGTCGCCAATATGCGCGGATGCTGGCTGCGCGCCAGCTCCGCCAACCTGTTGTTGCGCGAAACACTGTCGACCGTCACCGGGTTGTCGGAGGGACGGAAGGCCGACTCCTTGAGATCTCCTCCGAACATCTGACAGCCTGCGAGGAGCGCCAGCGTAGCCATGGCTGCACAGGCGCGCGTGCTGCGGCGCAGGCGCGAGGGCGACGTTCCGGCTATGGGCGCGCAGGTCGACAGTTCGGCGTCCTTTCTGAGATCAAAGCCCATCGGCGCGGATTCGATGCGTGGACTTATTCGCCCAATTACGCAAGATGGGAAAACGGTCAGGTTCCGATGCCCCTCTGGCCGCAAATTATGTCGGCTTCCGGGCGCCTCTCGTCGTTTGCGCCTCTTCCGCCTCCCGGCCAATATAATGCCGGAAGGACAAAGGTCCATGCTCGCCGAAAAAAGCCGACGTCTTACCGGTCGCACTAACCGCTCCATGCTCGATAAACACCATGTTTCCGGCCATTCGGCGTGCGTCTTCTGCCTGATGTGTCACGAAAACCACAGTCATTCCAGATTCGGCGTGGACGCCCGCCACCAGATCGACCATCTCTTCCCGCAAAGCCGGGCCGAGCGATGCAAATGGCTCGTCGAGAAGCAGCACCGGCCGGTCGCGCACCAGCACGCGCGCCAGCGCGACGCGCTGCCGCTCGCCGCCGGAGAGTTCGCGCGGCAGACGCCTCTCCTTCCCGGCAAGCCCTGTTCGAGCGAGGGCCTGCGTGATTGCCGCATGGTCGCCGGCGGTCAGCCGCAGCGACGGTGAGCGGCCGAGGCCGACATTCTGCTGGACGGTCAGATGGGCAAAGAGGTTGTTTTCCTGAAACACCATCGACACCGGCCTCGCCGCGGGCGGCGCTTCGGTCACATCCTTGCCGCCGATCAGCACGCGACCTGACTGCGGCGTCTCGAAGCCGGCAATGAGGTTGAGCAACGTCGACTTGCCCGATCCACTCGGCCCCATCACGGTGGTGATCGCCGCCGCCTCTATCTCCACGTCGAAGCGCATCGACATCTCGCCATAGCAGAACGCGGCCTTGTCCAGCCTGATCGCCGCGCCAGTCGGCCGTGTCCTGGAATTCATGGCGCATGGTCCTTTCCGAGCCGACCCGCCAGCATCATCAGCGCCAGGCAGAGCAGGCCGAGCATCAGCGCCAATCCGGCCGCATCTTCCGTTCGATAACTGCCCATGCGCCCAAGCAGGAGATAGGGCAGCGTCTGCACCTGATCGCTGCCGAACAGCGCGATCACCCCAAGATCGCCGAGCGAAAGCGCCATGGCAAAAGCGAAAGCTGTCGACAGCGGACGGCGCAGCACCGGCCAGTCGATCAGTCGCAACCGGTTCCAGCCAGCGAGACCCAGCTGCGCGCAAAGCCGCTCGTGGCGTTCGCTTGCCGCATCGTGCGCCGGGCGGATGGCGCGAATGGCGAAGGGCATCGCCATCACCGCGTTGACGGTGACGACCATGATCGGAGCGACCGCAAAGACGTCGCCGAAATGACGCAACAGCACGAACCACCCGGCACCGACGACGATGGGCGGCACCACCAGCACGAAGCCGGCGCCGGTGTCGGTTGCCTGTTCCAGCACCGACTTGCGGCCGGGGCCGCGCCTGAGCGCCAAAGCGCGCCGCGCCATGACCAGCGCAAGCGTCAGCACAATGCAAAGACATGCCGATAGAAGCGCAAGCACAAGGCTCGTCGCGGCGGCGCTGCGCACCGCGCTTTCACCGGCAAGGCGGGCAAGATCGGCACCAAGCCCGGCAAACACCGTCGCCAGCATGGGTCCCGCGACGAAGCCAAGTGTGGCTGCGAGCAGCAAGGCGTTGAGCGTTGTCTCGCTACGCGAGGCTGAAATGAAGCGGCGCTGCGTAACCGAAAGATTGGGATCGGCTGCGACAGCGACGCCGAGCCGCAACAGGGCGAACACCACGGCCATGGTCAGGACGATCTGCAACAGCGTCAGCGCCACGGCGCGCGCCGGATCGAAGTCGAAGCGCAGGGACTGGTATATGGCGACTTCCAGCGTGGTGGCGCTCGGGCCGCCACCCAGCGTCAGCACAATGGTAAACGAGGTGATGCAGAGCATGAACACCAGGCCGGCCACGCCGGGCAGGCTGGCGCGCAGCACCGGCCATTCGACCAGCCGAAAGGCCGGCCGTGCCCCCATGCCAAGCTGGCTCGCCAGCCGCCACTGGTCTGGTGGCACCGTATTCAGGGCTTCGAGGAATAGCCGTGCTGCCAGCGGCAGGTTGAAGAATACATGGGCGACCAGAATGCCTGACAGTCCGTATATTCCCGGCCAATCCTCGCCGGAGATCGCGCCGAACATGTCGGCGAAGAGGCCGGCGCGGCCGTAGAGCGCCAGCACGCCGAGTGCTGCGACGATCGCCGGCAGCGCCAACGGCACTGCGAAAAGCTGCAGGATCAGGCCGCGGCCCCAAAATGAAGGATGCCGCGACAAAGCGCGGGCAACGAACAGAGCGGGAATGACCGAAAGCAGGGTCGACAGCAAAGCCTGCCAAAGCGTGAAGCGGACAACGCGCATCAGATAGGAATCGAACGCCGAAAACGCGCCCGACAGGTCGCCCGCGCCCTCCACGACCAGACCGACAAACGCCCCGCCGATGAGAAGGGTGACCGCCGCAAGCGCTAGCACGCCGGCGGTTATGCGGGCGTCGGCGTGGTGGGCGGACTGCACGCGACCTAAGCTGCGCATGAGCGGAGCGCCAGGGAAGGTTGCACGTCGGCCTTGCCGACGTCACCCCCCTCTGTCCTGGACATCCCGCCCTCAAGGGGGGAGATCACGCCGGCATCAAAATCCCCCTTCCTCTCTATCGTCGCAAGAGAGATGCAAACGAGCGTGAAAGCCAATCTCCCCCCTTGAGGGGGAGATGTCCGGCAGGACAGAGGGGGGTATGGCACTCTCATTACCGGTTTCCCGAGGCGCGCCTACTACTTGCTCATCACCGCCAGCCATTCATCGACCCAGGCCTTACGATTGGCGGCCACTTCTTCCGAACCAATCTCGAGGGTGGTCGTCGGCTTGATCAGCTTGTCGAATGCAGGATTGAGCGGCTTGTCGGTCTCTCCGGCAGGAAGCATCCAGTTGGTTTCGGGAATGACGTCCTGAAAGCCGGGGCCGACCATGAATTCCATGAATTTTTTCGCCAGCGGGTTCTTCGCGCCGGTGGTGGTGATGCCGGCCACCTCGACTTGCAGATAATGACCCTCGGCGAAGGAGGCCGCCTTGTATCTTTCGCTTCCTTCCGAAATCATGTGATAGGCAGGCGATGTCGTATAGGAGAGCACCATCGGCGCCTCGCCCTTGGTGAACAGGCCATAGGCCTCGCTCCAGCCGGGTGTCACCGTCAGCACGCGGTTCTTAAGCTTCGCCCACGCTTCCTGAGCCCTATCGCCATAGACGGCCTTGACCCACAGAAGCAGGCCGAGCCCCGGCGTCGAGGTGCGCGGGTCCTGGATGACGATCTTTTCGCTGGCATCGCCTTCGACCAGTTCCTTGAGACTGGCCGGCGGGTTGGCGAGCTTCTCCGTGTCGTAGATCACGGCGAAATAGCCATAGTCGAACGGCACGAATATATCGTCGCTCCACCCACCCGGCACCTTGACCTTGGAAGCGTCGACGCCCGAGGCTGTGAACAGGCCGGTCTTGCGCGCTTCGGCCGTCAGGTTGGTATCGAGTCCGAGCACGATTTCGGCCTTGGTTGCCTCACCTTCGAGCTTGACCCGGTTGAGCAGGGCCACGCCGTCGGCCACCGAAACGAAATCGACCGTGCAGCCGCATTCGGCCTCGAACGCCTTCTTGATCTGCGGACCCGGCCCCCACTCGGCCGTGAAGCTTTCATAGGTGTAGACGGTAAGCTTCTCGGCAGCCATTGCAGGCGCGGAAGCGGCAAGCGCGAGAGCGGAGACCAGGGAGAAAAGCAGTGTGCGCATCGGCGCCTCCTTCATTGCTGTTGAGGGGAATTGAAGCGCCGGACGTCCGAAGCATCTAATCCCTCCGCCGGTACAAACCGGATCAGGTTCAGCGGGTTGGCTGGGTTTCCCCTAAACCTCTCAGCCGGCACATGAACCATGCACACGGCACCCCGTTAGAGCGTCGATAGACATAGGGCGGAGCAAGGGGGCGCGCAAGCGCTGTTTGGCTTTCGCTCCGGCAAGCTCCGCCCTTCCGTTACGGGGGGACGGCGTGATAGAGGCGAGCGACAATGAGCCGATTTTTCATCCTGCTTGGCGGCGACCTCATCCGTACGCCCCGCCTTGAAGCGCAGCTTGCGGGCAGCCGCGTCATTGCCGCCGATTCCGGCATCCGCCATGCGGCCATGCTCGACGTGATGCCCGAGCTATGGGTCGGCGATTTCGATTCGACGCCGGCCGACCTGCTGGACGACTATTCGGGGGTCCCGCGCGACGTCTTCCCCCCCGATAAGGACAACACCGACGGCGAACTCGCAATCGCTGCGGCGCTCGACATGGGTGCGACCTCGTTGGTGCTGGCCGGGGCCTTCGGCGGGTCGCGAGCCGACCATGCATATCTGCATCTGGCGCTGGCGGTGCGGCTGGCTGAGGATGGAACACCTGTCGTCCTGACCAGCGGCCATCAGGAAGGGCGGCCACTCCTGCCCGGCACCACCAGTTTCGACTATCCGGACGGAACGGTGTTTTCGGTGATCGGCTTTTCCGAACTTTCCGGCCTGACCGAAACCGGCGCCAAGTGGCCTCTCGACCGTGTCGAGGTGCCCTTCGGCTCCTCGCTCACCCTCTCCAATGAAGTGCGCGGCAACCTGCGCATAGCGCTCGATAGCGGTCGCGCGATGCTGATTGCCCATCCCTATCCTTCGGACATCTGATTCATGGCTCCACCCCTTCTCTCACTCGACGGGATAAGACTGACCTTCGGAGGGACACCCCTGCTCGATGGCGCTTCGCTTTCGGCTTCGGCCGGCGAGCGCATAGCACTGGTCGGGCGCAACGGCTCGGGCAAGTCGACGCTTCTGAAGATCGCCGCCGGCATGGTCGAGGCGCAGGACGGCGAGGTCTTTCGCCAGCCCTCCGCCACGATCCGCTACCTGCCGCAGATGCCCGACATGGATGGCTTCGCCAATGTCCGCGCCTATGTGGAAGCAGGGCTTGGCCCGGCGGACGATCCTTATCGCGCCACCTATCTCATGGAGCATCTGGGTCTGACCGGCGAGGAAAGTCCTGCCCGACTTTCCGGCGGCGAGGCGCGGCGCGCCGCCTTGGCGCGGGTGATGGCGCCGGAGCCGGACATATTGCTGCTCGACGAGCCGACCAACCATCTCGACCTCACCGTGATTGAGTGGCTCGAAGAGGAACTCAGCCGTACGTCTTCCGCGCTGATAATGATCTCGCATGACCGGCGTTTTCTCGAACGCGTGTCGCGCGCCACGGTCTGGCTCGATCGTGGCCAGACCCGCCGGCTCGACAAGGGCTTCGCTCATTTCGAGGAATGGCGCGACATCATCCTCGAGGAAGAAGAGCGCGAACAGCACAAGCTCGGCCGCCAGATCGTGCGCGAGGAACACTGGCTGCGCTATGGCGTGACCGCACGGCGCAAGCGCAACATGCGCCGGCTTGGCGAATTGCAGTCGATGCGCCAGCGCTTCCGCAGCCATCGCGGCGCTGAGGGAGTGGCGACGATGGTGGCGAGTGACGCCGCCGAATCCGGCAAGCTGGTCATCGAGGCGAAATCCATCGGCAAGAGCTTCGGCGACCTCACCGTGGTCAAAGATTTCTCCACGCGCATCCAGCGTGGCGACCGCATCGGCATGGTCGGGCCGAACGGCGCCGGCAAGACAACGCTTCTGAAGATGCTGACCGGCGAACTGGAGCCGGATTCAGGTTCGGTGCGCCTCGGCGTCAATCTCGAGATCGCCACGCTCGACCAGAAGCGCGCCGCCGTCGACCCGCAGGAGACGCTCGCTCACTTCCTGACCGATGGACGCGGGGAAAATCTCGTCATCAATGGCGAGGAGCGTCATGTCGTCTCCTATATGAAGGATTTCCTGTTCAAGCCGGAGCAGGCGCGCACGCCGGTGCGCGAGCTTTCCGGCGGCGAGCGGGCGCGGCTCATCCTGGCCCGGGTGCTGGCGCGTCCGGCCAACCTGCTGGTGCTGGACGAGCCAACCAACGATCTCGACATGGAGACACTGGAACTGCTGCAGGAACTCGTCGCCGGTTTCGCCGGCACCGTCATCCTCGTCAGCCATGATCGCGATTTTCTCGACCGCACTGTCACAAGCATCATCGCGCCCGAAGGCGATGGACGCTGGGTAGAATATGCCGGCGGCTATTCCGACATGCTGGCGCAACGCGGCGGCAACAAGCTTGCCGACCGACGAACGGCTGGCAGGCAGCCGCCGGAAAAGCCGCGCACCGAAAGCGCCCCTCCGCCGAAGGCGCCAGCGACAAAACTCTCCTTCAAGCAGAAATTCGCGCTTGAAAACCTGCCGGGAAAGATGGCTGCGATTTCCGAGGCGATTTCCGATCTGGAGAACAGCATCGCCGATCCGGCATTCTACGAGCGCGACCCGAAGGGTTTTCAGAAGACCATCGTAGCGCTCGACAAGGAGCGCGCCACCCTGGCCGCCATGGAGGAGGAGTGGCTGGAACTGGAGATGCTCCGGGAAGAGCTGGAGGGGTGAGGAGTGGTGCGCGTTAGGTCATGAACTCATAAATCTGGTCGAAATGGTGTGAGGCCATCTCGCCGGATACAAGGAGCGAAGGCGCAGGAAAAGCCAACGCTTTGGCTTTTCGAACGCCCCGAGCCATTAGCGAAGGGCAGGAGCGAGGTGCCTCGCCACCCAACCTGCGTCACCTCGGCTGACGAGCGCCGCTAGGCAAAGAGCCGGGGTCCACTCCGTAACGAACAAAATGGGCGCCGATACGCCGCTGCGCTACGCGCCGCCGCGTTGCGGGATAACGCCACTCTTGCGCATCGTGCCCGAGCCGCGAAATGACGCCAATCTCGGCGCCGCGACGTTCTCAGCCGTTGCCGCCATCACTGCTGGCGCTCTGCCAGGCTTTCAGCGCTTCGTCGAACGCCCTTTGTCCGGGAATGCCCTTTTCCATGGTGAACAGCGCCCGCCGTCCGGACTTGTAGATCAACGGCACGTCGATCCAGCTCTGCCGGCGCAGCAAGGTCAGATTGGACTCGATCTCGGCTTTGCCGTCGTTCAGCGCCACCAGGAAAAAGCCATCCGCGATCTTGGCCGGAATGCCGATCAGCGGACTGCCGGCGGCTTGCTCGGAGTCCTTCATCGACACGCGCAGGATGTTTTCTATACCGCCACCTTCGAAGCCGTCGGGTGTCAGGAAGATCACCTCGATGATATGGCTGGCTGGCAGCGTCTGGTCGGCATTGCGGCGAATGGTCATGCGCAACTGCAAATCCTTGCCAGGGATGGTCGCTTCCGCACGGATGGCCGGTTCAGGCGGCAGGTCGCCACCCGGCGATTCCTGCACCACGGACCAGACGATATTGCCCGACTCGGCCGAGCCCTGGGCGACGTTGGTGCGCTCCTCGTAGAAGATCGCGCGCTGACCGACCGGCACGCCCGGCTGTTCGCTCGAAGTGGCGGCGGTCTCGGCGGGAGCGGCAGGCGTTGCGGTCGAGGGCGGCTGCGTTGCCGCCGCAAGCGATGTTCCTTCACCGATCGCCGCTGTTCCGCCCGCCGGGCCGGCGTCGATCTCCTGGCCTTCCGGTGTCAGGCGCTGCGTGAATTTCGGCTCGGCCGGCTCGGCAGCCTCGGGGGTCGCGGGCGTCGTTGCAGCCTCATCCGCTTCAGGCGCGGGCTCCTCCGTGGGTGGCGCCGGTTCCTCGGCCGGTGTCGTGACTGCGACCTCGGGCTCGCTGGTGCCGAAAAGATTTGCAAATGCGTCCTTGTTGAGCCAGATGCCATAGCCACCGCCTGCTATCACCGCGAGCGCGATCAACGCGGCGATCAAGCCGCCATAGCTGCGGCGCTTCGCCGGCGCCTCATCTTCGACCGCCCCCACGCGGGTGCTGAACTGGCTGTCATCGTCCTCGGCACGGAAATCATTTCCGGCCTCTGACCAGCTTCCCGGCGAATCGATGTCTTTGTCGGCCGGCGTCACGACAGGGGTGGTCTTCGGCCAGCTTTCGCTCTTCGGTGCCGGCTCGACGGCTTTCGACGCGGCAGGCGCCTCGTCAACCGGAGCCGAAGCTGCGGGTCGCACAAGCGCGGTTGGCGGCACCGGGGCCACCGTTGGATAGGGGGCGGCGGCAACCTCGGGCGCCGGTTTCGACGGCTCGTTCTTTTGACGCTCTATCGAGGCGAAGACATCGTCGAGTTCCTGCAACGGATCTTCGCTGATCTTCGGGCCGGCGCGATCGACGTATTCCTTCTCGATGGTCGCGATAGCGTCTTCCAGCGCCCGCTTCTGCCGCTCGACCACCGCTTTTGGCGGTGCGGGAGTGATCGCCGCAAGCTTCGTCTCCACCGTCGCACGGGCCTTGGTGTAGACGCGCTGGCGAAGTTCCGGCGGCGGCGCATCGCCGAGCGCGTCCAGCGTCTTCTTCAGAACCGCAACGAAATCTGCCATTTTTCCAATAGACCCGTAGCTTGCATTCCATTCTCCGCTCCGTTGACCGGCGCGAAGAACGGCAAAAATTAGTCGTGAAAGGGATCGGTCACAAGTATGGTGTCGTCCCGTTCCGGGCTGGTGGACAGGAGTGCCACCGGGGCGCCGATCAGTTCCTCGATGTGACGGACATATTTTACCGCCTGCGCCGGCAGGTCGTTCCAGCTGCGTGCGCCACGCGTGGTGCCTTTCCAGCCTTCCAGCGTCTCATAGATCGGTTGCACGCGCGCCTGCGCGCCCTGGCTGGCCGGCAGATAGTCGATCTCTTCGCCGTCGAGCATATAGCCGGTGCAAACCTTGATCTCGTCCAGGCCGTCAAGGACGTCGAGCTTGGTCAGGGCGATGCCGCTGATGCCGTTGACGGCAACGGCCTGGCGCACCAGCACGGCGTCGAACCAGCCGCAACGCCGCTTGCGTCCGGTGACGACGCCGAACTCATGGCCTTGCGTGCCGAGGAACTCACCGATTTCGTTCTGCTGCTCGGTCGGAAACGGTCCCTCGCCGACGCGTGTCGTATAGGCCTTGGTGATGCCGAGCACGTATCCGATCGCGTCGGGACCGAGCCCGGAACCCGGCGCCGCCTGGCCGGCGACGGTGTTGGACGAGGTGACGAACGGATAGGTGCCATGATCGATGTCGAGTAGCGTTCCTTGTGCGCCTTCGAACAGGATACGTGCTCCGGAGCGGCGCTTCTCGTCGAGAACCTTCCATACCCGGTCCATGTAGGGCAGGATGGCCTCGGCCACCGACGTCAACTCCTGCATGATCGTCTCATGCGCGACCTCCGGATGACCAAGGCCGCGGCGCAGCGCATTGTGATGCGTCAGCAGACGGTCCACCTTGAGCGGCAATGTTTCCAAATCAGCCAGATCCATCACCCGTACGGCGCGACGGCCGACCTTGTCCTCATAGGCCGGGCCTATGCCGCGACGGGTCGTTCCGATTTTCGTTCCGGAATTAGAGGCCGCATCTTCACGAAATCCATCCAGTTCCCGGTGCAGCGACAGGATAAGCGCCGTGTTTTCGGCTATTTTCAGGCGGTCGGGCGTCACGTCCACGCCTTGCGCACGAAGTTTTTCGGTCTCGGCCACAAAGGCATGCGGATCGAATACCACGCCGTTGCCGATGATGGAGAGCTTGCCCTCGCGCACGATGCCGGAGGGCAGCAGCGACAGCTTGTAGACCTTGCTGTCGACGACGAGCGTGTGGCCGGCATTGTGGCCGCCTTGAAACCGCACGACCACATCGGCGCGCTCCGACAGCCAGTCGACGATCTTGCCCTTGCCTTCGTCGCCCCACTGTGAGCCGACGACCACCACATTTGCCATGATTTCTTCCTTCCGATGCCGCGCAAACATTGGCGAGCATATGAAAACGACAGGCTTCTATAACCTCACGGTCGGCCGAAGGCGACATTTCTTTGGCCTTTGCGGCACTGCCGGGCACAACAATTTCCGGCTTCGCCGCGCCGCGCCTCCTATCGAGAACCAAAGGATTCTGCAACAGTTTCGCCCGGCCGGGGGATAGTGATTTACGGCGAATGCTGATCTTGATGTACAGCCGTGACCGTCTTTACTTGGCCCTTCATCCGAAATAGTCGTCAGCCAACGCCTTTTTCAAGGCCGTACAAACCATGCATCGAACCGCTTATACGCTGCTGCTTCTCACGACGCTCTGCTGGGCGGGCAATGCCATTGCAGGCAAGCTGGCGGTCGGCCATGTCTCGCCCATGGTGCTGGCGACCGCTCGGTGGGGCTTGGCGCTGCCCATCCTGTTCCTGATCAGCCGCAAGCACCTGCCGGCCGATTTACCGCTCCTTCGCCGTCACCTGCCCTTTCTTCTGGTCATCGCAACGCTGGGCTTCACCATATTCAGCGTCTTCATGTACTGCGCGCTGCTCTACACCTCGGCCATCAATGTCAGCATCGAACAGGGCGGAATGCCGCTCTTCGTATTTCTGGCGACCTTCGTTCTGTTCAGGACCCGGGCAAGCCTGGCGCAGATCGCGGGCTTCGCGCTTTCCCTGATGGGCGTGCTCCTGACGACCCTCCACGGCGATATCTGGCGGCTCTTTTCCCTCCACGTAAATTTCGGGGATGCGCTGATGCTTGTCGCCGTGATTGCCTATGGCTTCTACACGGCGGCGCTGCGACAGAAGCCTGACGTCCACTGGACGAGCCTGATGACGGCCTTGTGCGTCGGCGCAATGGCCAGCGCCATACCGTTCCTCATAGGCGAATGGTTGATGGGCGGGATGATCTTGCCCGACGCCAAAGGCTGGGCAATCATCGGCTTCGTGGTGCTGTTTCCATCGATTCTTGCGCAGATCTTCTACATTCGCGCCGTCGAACTGATCGGGGCCAATCGCGCCGGCCTGTTCATCAATTTCCTGCCGCTTTGGGGCGCGCTGCTGTCGGTCCTGATCGTCGGCGACGCCTTCCATGCCTATCACGCCGTCGCGCTGATCATGGTATTGGGCGGCGTGCTGATCGCCGAGCTCAGCAGCCGCAGAGCTGCGGCCAGGGAACTGGAAGTGGAGGTCCGCTGAAGCGGCAGGTCTGCCTGCCTGGCAGCAAAGAATAAAGGCGCCGCAAACCGGCGCCTTTATCATTCAGGAACGCCGGAAAATCACATTCCGTTCACGTCGAACTGCAGGCGCTTGGCCGAGACGATCGACGGATTGTCGCGCACTTCTGCCAGCGCCTTTTCCGGGAAGGGAGCGTCGAGATAGAGCAGCGCGATCGCGTCGCCGCCCGGCCGGTTGCGGCCAAGCTGGAAGTTGGCGATGTTGACGTCGTTCTTGCCGCACACCGTGCCGAGCATACCGATGATGCCTGGCACGTCCGCATTGGTCGTGTAGAGCATGTGCTGACCGACCTCGGCGTCGAGATTGATGCCTTTGATCTGGATGAAGCGCGGCTTGTGGTCCGAAAAGCAGGTGCCGGCGATCGAGCGCGTTTTCTTCTCGGTCTTCACCGTCAGCTTGATGTATCCGTCGAACACGCCCGACTTGTCGCGCTTGACCTCGGCGACGATGATGCCCCGCTCCTTCACCATGATCGGCGCCGACACCATGTTGACGTCCGAAACCTGCGGCCGGATCAGGCCGGCGAGCGCGGCGCTGATCAGCGCCTTGGTGTTCATCGAAGCGGTTGCGCCGTCAAACAGGATCTCGACTTCCTTGATCGCCTCCTCCGTCACCTGGCCGACGAAAGCGCCGAGCACTTCGGCGAGCTTGACGAACGGCTTCAGCGTCGGCGCTTCCTCGGCCGAGATCGACGGCATGTTGATGGCGTTGGAAACCGCGCCCTTGATCAGATAGTCCGACATCTGCTCGGCGACCTGAAGGGCGACGTTTTCCTGCGCTTCCCGGGTGGAGGCGCCGAGATGCGGGGTAGCGACCACGTTCTCCAGGCCGAACAGCGGGCTATCGGTCGCCGGCTCGACCTCGAATACGTCTATGCCGACGCCCGCGACCTTGCCGCTTTTCAGTGCCGCGATGAGGTCCGCCTCAACGATCAACCCACCGCGAGCGCAGTTGATGATGCGCACTCCCTGCTTCATCTTGGCGAAGGCGTCGGCGTTGATGATGTTGCGCGTCTTGTCCGTCAGGGGCGTGTGCAGGGTGATGAAGTCGGCACGCGCGAACAGCTCGTCCAGTTCGACCTTCTGGACACCCAGCTCCTCGGCGCGGCCCTCCGAAAGGAACGGGTCGAAGGCCACCACATGCATCTTCAGGCCGACGCCACGCGTCGCCACCACCGAGCCGATATTGCCGCAACCGATAACGCCGAGCGTCTTGCCGGTGATCTCGACACCCATGAAGCGGTTCTTTTCCCACTTGCCGTCATGAGTGGAGCTGTTGGCCTCCGGAATCTGCCGGGCAAGCGCGAACATCAGCGCGATCGCATGCTCGGCCGTCGTGATCGAATTGCCGAACGGCGTATTCATCACGATGATACCCCGGCGGCTGGCCGCCGGTATGTCGACATTGTCGACGCCGATACCGGCGCGGCCGATGACTTTTAGATTTGTGGCCGCCGCGATCAGCTTTTCGGTGACCTTGGTGGCCGATCGGATGGCAAGGCCGTCATATTGAGGAATGAGCTCGAGCAACTTCTCCTTGTCCTTGCCGAGATCGGGGAGGTAGTCCACCTCCACGCCGCGGTCCTTGAATATCTGGACGGCGGTCGGCGAAAGCTTATCGGATACGAGAACGCGAGGCATGAGCATGGTCCTTCGGTCTGTTGAAATCCCCCTCACCCGGCCTCCGCTTTGCTCGGCCGCCCTCTCCCCGTCGGGGAGAGGAGATCGTCGACGTTTCCGCCAACCTCTTCTCCCCAGCGGGGAGAAGGTGGCCGCGTAGCGGCCGGATGAGGGGTATTGAACGAATAGGTTAAAGGCTCAGGCAGCAGCCTTGAGCGAAGCCTTGGCGGTCGCGAAGGCCCAGTCGAGCCATGGCATCAGCGCCTTGACGTCGGAAGCTTCGATAGTCGCCCCGCACCAGATCCGCAGGCCGGGCGGCGCGTCGCGATAGCTGGCGATGTCGTAAGCCACGCCTTCCGCCTCCAGAAGACCGGTAAGCTGCTTGACGAAGGCCTGCTGGCCGGCGTCATCCAACGACGCGATCGCGGGATCGACAAAGCGCAGGCAAACCGAGGTGTTCGACCGCACCTCAGGCTTCGCGGCGAGGAACTCGACTGCCGGATTGCCTGCGACCCAATCGTCAATCACCCGGGCATTGGCGTCGGCGCGCGCCCTCAGGGCCGGAAGGCCGCCAATCGACTTGGCCCAGCCCAGCGTGTCGAGATAATCCTCAACCGCCAGCATCGAAGGCGTGTTGATCGTTTCGCCCTTGAAGATGCCTTCGATCAGCTTGCCGCCCTTGGTCATGCGGAAAATCTTCGGCAGCGGCCATGTCGGCACATGGCTTTCCAGCCGTTGCACGGCGCGTGGACTGAGGATGAGCATTCCGTGTCCGCCCTCGCCGCCAAGCACTTTCTGCCAGGAGAAGGTGACCACGTCGAGCTTGGCGAAATCGAGCTTCTGGGCGAAAGCGGCCGAGGTCGCATCGCAGATGGTCAGCCCCTTGCGGTCGGCCGGGATGAAATCGCCGTTCGGCACGCGCACGCCGGAGGTCGTGCCGTTCCAGGTGAAGACCACATCGCGGTCGAAATCCACCGCCGAAAGATCGGGCAACGCGCCGTAGGGTGCTTCGAATCTGCGCACGTCCGGCAGCTTGAGCTGCTTGACGACATCGGTCACCCAGCCGGCGCCGAAGCTTTCCCAGGCGAGCATGTCGACGCCTCGCGGCCCCAGCAGCGACCACAGCGCCATCTCGACCGCGCCGGTGTCCGAGGCGGGAACGATGCCGATGCGGTAGTCTGCCGGCACCTCTAGAACTTCGCGTGTAAGGTCGATCGCCCGCGCCAGTTTCGACTTGCCGAGCTTGGCGCGATGGGAACGGCCAAGGGCCGCGTCGGCCAGGCTTTGGAGAGACCAGCCGGGACGTTTAGCGCAAGGACCTGAGGAAAAATGGGGATTGGCCGGACGCACGTCCGGCTTGGAAAGCACCGTCATGATATTCTATCCTTCCAGATAGTGGCCCCTCGTTGGGGAGGGGTGGCCCGGCTCGGGAAATAACGAAAGTCCTGAAAAACTGCAAGCGGCAAAATGATGCTGCCGCCACATGGGCGCATGCCACGGCCATGGAGCCACGGCCATAGATCTGTCACCGCCAACCCCTTGTTGGGGCGCCAAAGCACCGCTGGCTTGAATTCTGGTTGACCTATCTCAAATCGCTGGGCAAGCTTCGCGCTATATTGCCGATCGTATAATGAATGGAGATCAGCCTTGTACAAGCATATCCTCATTTCGACAGATGGCTCCGAACTCGCTCAGAGGGGCGTCGATCACGGCCTGTCGCTGGCAAAGGCGCTCGGCAGCAAGGTCACGGTAGTCACGGTGACGGAGGCATTTTCCGTACAGGGCACGGCCACGGTTACCGGCTGGGTCGCCGGACGAAATGACGTCGAGCGCTACAATGCCGACCGGGCTGAATTCGCCAAGACCATTCTTGCGCCAGCCAAGGCGGGCGCCGAGAAAATGGGCGTGGCGGCGGACATTCTTCATGTCTCCAACGATTCGGCCGCCGAGGGCATCGTCGAGAGCGCTGAGAAACACGGATGCGACCTGATCGTCATGTCCTCCCATGGCCGCCGCGGCGTGCAGCGCCTGCTGCTCGGAAGCCAGACCGCCGAGGTTCTCTACGCATCCAAGATTCCGGTGCTGGTCGTCCGATAGGGCCGGGCTTCTAAGGGGCGGGCTTGTCCGAACGTGAAATGCGCTGGAGCGGGTGAAAAAATGACCTCGCCGCTCCGCACAGCACCGAACAAACTTGGCCCGATGAACGATCGCTTTTTCAGCCGAAACGCCATCATCGTGGCGCAGGATCTCATCGGCTCGACAATAAGCGCCAACGGCGTCAGCGGCCTGATTGTCGAAACGGAAGCCTATCTGCGCGACGACCCGGCCTCGCACAGTTTTCGCGGCAGGACGGAACGCAACGCCGCCATGTTCGGCCCGCCCGGCCACGCCTATGTCTATCGGTCCTATGGCGTGCATTGGTGCCTGAACGCCGTCTGCGAACCCGGCAGCGCGGTGCTCATCCGGGCGCTGGAGCCGCTCGACGGCATCGACCTGATGCGCGAGAGGCGCGGCATCGCCGACATCCGCCTGCTATGCGCCGGCCCGGGCCGGCTCTGTCAGGCGCTCTCCATCGACCGTTCCCATGACGGCTTGCCGCTTGACGGCCCGGTCATCCACATGGAGGGCCGCACTGAGGACGTATCCGTAGCAGCCGGGACTCGCATCGGCATCAGCAAGGCCGTCGAACACCCATGGCGCTTCGGGTTGTCGGGCTCGCGCTTCGTCAGCCGCCGCTTCCCGGCACCGCCTGTCTAGAGCAACGGACCGACCGGCCGGACGCGCGGCGCTCCAGGATTTGTCACTGCTTCAAAACGTCGGCCCATTCCGGGTGGCGGCGAAACTGCGAGGCGGCAAAGGGGCAGAGCGGGATGACTTTCTTGCCCGCCTTGCGGGCGTCTTCCACCGCCCGCGTCACCAGCCGCGCGCCTGCACCCTGGCCGCGAAAAGCCTCGGGCACTTCCGTATGGTCGATGATGATCTGGTGTTCGCCGAGCTTGGTGAAGGTAACCTCCGCCTCGGCACCGCCCGCTCCGCGCAAGATATAGCGGCCCTTGGAATCCGTCTCCTCGATGGCGATGTCCGATTGCTCTTGCGTCATGATGCAACTCCTGGATCAGATAAATGCGTGGTTCGGGCCCGTTCAACCGTTTGTGACGGCGGCGAGGAATCGTCTTGCCGCCTCGATCTCGTTTTGGCGCATTTCATGGCCGCCGTCATGCCATTCCAGCGTCACCTCGGCGCCTGACGCCCGCAAATGGGTTGCGAGCCGGGTTGTCAGCGCCGAGGGGCCGATCGGGTCGTTGCGGCCCGCCGTTATGAGGATGCGCCGCTCCGCCAGATCGCCCTTCACGTCGGGTTCGAATGGAATGAGGGGATGCATCAGCACGGCCGCATCGAACAGTGCGGGCTCGGCGAATATCAGTGAAGCCAGTATGTTGGCGCCGTTGGAGAAGCCGAGCCCGATGACCGACGAAGGTTTTGCCGCCTCGACATGGGCGCGCACGAACCCGGCCATCTTCTTCGTCCTCGCTGCAAGGTCGTCCATGTCGTAGACGCCCTCTGCGGTGCGCCGGAAAAAGCGCGCCGCGCCCTGTTCCGATACGTCGCCGCGCGGTGAGATGGCAGCAACGCCCGGCAGCAGTTCCAGCGCCAGGCCAAGCAGCTGGTTTTCATTGCCGCCCGTCCCGTGAAACAGGAAAATCAGCGGACCACCCGGTGTTCCGGGCAGGGCCGTATAGGTGTAGGCATCCTTCGACATTGCGTGCCTCGCTTTGTTTGTTCCCGCAAGATGAGCATGCCGACCCATCGTCTTCAATGTCTCAAATGCAGGAAGGACCGTTGCCGAGGCGAGAACGATAATCGCAGCCTTGCGCGGCGGCGAAAATTCGGCTCCATGACGGCTGGACCAAAGGACCATTCATGGCCAGCGTGCAAAACCGGCGAAACGTTCTTCTCATCACCTGCGACCAGTGGCGCGGCGACTGCCTGTCCTCGGCCGGCCACCAGACAGTGCGCACGCCGCATGCGGACGCCCTGGCCAGGGAGGGCGTGTCGTTTCGGCGGCATTTCGCCGGCGCCGCACCCTGCTCTCCGGCGCGTGCCTGCCTCTACACCGGCCTCTATCAGATGAACAACCGCGTCTGTCGCAACGGTACGCCGCTCGACGCACGCCATGACAATATCGCGCTGGCCGCGCGCCGTCTCGGCTACGAACCAACGCTGTTCGGTTATACCGACGTCGCGCCCGATCCCGCGCTCCATGCTCGGGGCGATCCGGTGCTGCGCAGCTATGAGGGCGTTCTGCCCGGCTTCACCGCGCGCCAGTTGCTGCCGGAGCATCAGAAGCAATGGCTGTCGTGGCTGGCCGCGCGCGGCGTGGATTCCAGCGCCGGCTTTCCCGACATCCACAAACCGGTTTCAGGCGATGGCGCGGAGGTGACGAATACGCCCCCGGTCTATTCGCGCGAGGAGACCCCCGCGGCCTTCCTGACCAACGAGTTCCGGCGCTGGCTTGGTGAACAGGAGACGGCGTCGCCCTGGTTCGCGCATATCTCCTTCCTCAGCCCGCATCCGCCTTTCATCGCCACCGAGCCCTTCAACACCATGTATGATCCGGCGGACGGTCCGGCATTCCACCGCGCCGCCGACTGGCAGAGCGAAGCGGAGGCTCATCCCTACGTAGCCTACGAGCTTGGCCAGCAGAAGCGCTCGAAATTCATCCCGGGCGCTAAAGGCAAGGTCCGCGACTGGGGTGAAGAAAACTTTCGCCGAATCCGTGCGCTTTACTACGGCATGATCTCGGAAACCGATGCGCAGCTTGGCCGCATCTGGCAGGCTCTACGCGACCAGAACCATTGGGACAACACCGTTATCGTGCTGACTTCCGATCATGCCGAAATGATGGGCGACCATTTCATGCTGGGCAAGGGCGGCTTCCACGACCAGAGCTATCACATTCCCCTGATCATCCGCGATCCTGACCGCCGAAAGACCGCCGGCAGCGCCGTGGATCATTTCACCGAGGCCGTGGACGTCATGCCGACGGTGATCGACCTTCTGGGCGATGCACCTGCGGCGCATCTCGACGGACGCTCGCTGAAACCGTTCCTCGCCGGAAAGCCGCCCCGGAACTGGCGTGACGCGGCACATTGGGAATTCGACTTCCGCTCGATTTCCAAGCAAACGGCCGAGCGTCATTTCGGGATCAGCCCGCAACAATGCAATCTCAGCGTAGTGCGGACGCAGCGGTTCAAATATGTGCATTTCGGCGGCGGTCTGCCGCCGCTGCTCTTCGATCTTGACGAGGATCCGGGCGAACTGCGCAACCTGGCGCAAATACCGGACTATCTGCCGATCCGCCTCGAATTTGCCGAGCGCCTGCTTGCCTGGCGCGCCGAGCATCTCGACCAGGCGCTGGCGCTGGTCGAACTGACGGAAGAAGGCGTTCTCGGCTATGGTTGGTAGTCGTCACCCTCTCGCGAACGTAAACGAAAGGCCCGCGCCGATGTCGGCGCGGGCCTTTCGTGGAAATCACGACAGTGATCAGTTGCTCATCAGGCGCTGTTCGTCGCGATTTTCGGTATAGGTGGCCTTGTCATAGGCCGGCTGTGCCTCAAGCTGTTCCTGGGTGAACTGCGTGTAGAGGTACTTGTTGCCGTCCTTGTCGGTCATGAACGACAGGTTGTCCATGGCGACTGCGACCTCCTTGGAGCCGATGCCGAGGAAACCGCCGACATCGATGATGACCGCGTCGACCTTGCCGTCCTGCGTCAGCACAACGTCGCCGATCTCGCCGACATTGGCGTCCTCAGCACCGTAGACCGTGGTGCCCACCAGGTCTTCGGAGCGGATTTCGCCGGCCGGCATTTCGGTCAGCTGCGACTTGTCGACCGCGCTGGTGGTGGTCTGGTCGGTCCCGG
This sequence comes from Borborobacter xinjiangensis, assembly GCF_047739745.1. NCBI lineage: Bacteria > Pseudomonadati > Pseudomonadota > Alphaproteobacteria > Hyphomicrobiales > Phyllobacteriaceae > Borborobacter > Borborobacter xinjiangensis. The sequence continues at coordinate 71,019 of NZ_JBLLVA010000007.1, forward strand.
CAGGCGCTTCGGCAGTGCTGTCAGGCGCCGTCGTTGAAGGTGCCTCAGCCGTGCTGTCCGGCTCCATGGTGGCGGGAGCTTCGGCCGTGCTGTCGGGAGCCGGTGTCGTCGGCGCAACCGCCGTCGTTCCATCGGCCGGAGCAGTGGTGGTGGTGCCGTCTGCCGGCGCCATTGCCGTCGAATCCGAAGCGGCCGGTGCCGGATCATAGGCGCGGCGATCAAAATCGGCCAAGGCCTCAAGCTGCTCCTTGCTGGTATTCACAACCAGCCAGCGGTCGCCGTCCCTCTCGGCCCAGTCGATCTCGCTATAGTTCACTGCGACGTTCTTTTCGCCGAGGCCAAGGAAACCGCCAACGCCAATCACCACGGATTCGACCTTGCCGTCGGGTGCGATCACCACGTCGTTGACCTTGCCGATATCCTGCGCGTCGTCGCTTGTGCCGTTATAAACATTTTCGCCGATGATGTTGCTGGCCAGATGCCCGTCGGCACGTGCCACGGGAGCTTCGGCCGGAGCCGCATCCTGTGTCATCGGCGCCGGGTCGGCCGGGGCTGGCGCAGTCGTGTCCTGCGCATAGCCTGCGGTTGTCAAAAGGGTGGCAATCGCGGTCGTAGCCAAAAGGTTGCGGATCATGATAGTGTCTCCTTGTGCGTTATTTCCATGCACTGCCGCGCCTCGGTCGATCCGTCGCAGGGGAAATCGGGCGCGGCGTCACACCTTCACAACGCCGTCACCCCGCTCTAGTTCCATTTTGCTCAGTGACCCGCCGTTAGGCCTGGAGCGCAGTGCGCTTGGCCCGAGCGCTGGATGTTCGGAGGAGTACGGATGCGTTTTGTTGCGGTGCTCAATCGGGATGGCGGCACGCTGCGCACCACGGATCTTGAAGCCTTCTCGACGCGAATGCGCGAAATCCTCGATCAAGCAGGCCATTCGGTTGAAATCCGCCTTGTCGCCGGCGACGAGATCGTCGACGCGCTCGACAAAGCGGCTGCCTCGCGCTCCGCAGATGTTGTTCTGGTTGGCGGCGGCGACGGCACGACTTCGGCGGCCGCCGGGCGCCTGATGAACGGCAAGAAGGCGCTTGCCGTGCTGCCGGCTGGAACGATGAACCTGTTCGCACGCAGCCTCGGCATCCCGCAGACGCTGGAAGGTGCGCTTGCCGCCTTCGCCGAGGGCGAAATCAAGGCGGTCGACGTCGCCAGCGCCAACGGCCGGCCGTTCGTGCATCAGTTCTCGATCGGGATGCATGCGAAGATGATCCATCTGCGCTCGAAGATGGAGTTCGGTTCGCGTTTGGGCAAAATGCGCGCCTCGCTCGCCGCCGCCTGGCGCACCGTCAGAAACCCGCCGGCCATGGATGTCGCGCTGACGATCGGCGAAGCCGAGGTGCTGACGCGCACCTCCGGCATCGGCATCACCAACAACCTGCTCGGCGAAGGCCATCTGCCCTATGCCGATCATCCCGACGGTGGGGTACTCGGCATCTATGTGACATTGGCGCGCGAAAGACGCGAACTGTTCCACTTTTTCCTGAACATGGCGCGGGGAAAGTGGCGCGAAAACGAGCAGGTCGAAATCCACCAGGCCGAAAAGGTGAAGCTCACGATCCGCAACATGAAGTCGAAGTTCGTCTCGGCAATCGATGGCGAGCTGTGCAAGCTTGACCGGCAGACGCTTATCGAAATTCACCCCAAGTCGCTACTGGTACTGGTGCCGAAGCCCAGCGAGGCAAAATAAACCCTTATCCGGGTCATTCGGACTGAATGACCTCCGACTGCTCGCCGGCCGGCTCTATGGCCTGCCCATATATTTCGACAGCGGCCCAGACGAGTCCTACAAGCAGGAGCCCGCATATCAGCACAAGCAATATAGGTCGGCCCCGATTACCCTGTCGGGCCTTTTCCGTTCGTATGGTCTTTGGCAATTCCAGTCTCCCTGCGAGCCTTGCTCCCCACCGTTCTGACACTTTGAACGTCTGACTGTTTCGAAAGCCGGACGCCACTTTTCCGATGCCTTGGAATCAATGCGCTCGACTGGTCAGGGTTCCCGGGTTCATTCGCCGATATCGTCGCGGCGAGGGCGTTTCGGGCGATTCTCGCGGTAGATCGCATAGCCAAGCGCGGCAATTGCGGGCGCGATGATCGTCCCCACGCCCAGTCTTCCGCGAAGAAGGGTCGGCAGCGCCGCAAGTGCCGATGCGGCGGCCAGCGTCGTCAGTTCGGTGGTGCGGCGCCTTGCCGCTTGGCGCGCGCGCACTCCGGTGGTGATCCTATGGATGAACAGTATGATTCCGGCGAGCACCAGGAAGCCAAGTCCGAAGCCGATCGCCGCCTCCAACGAACCGTAACGGCGCGCTGCCCAGATATAGAAGGCGCCGACCAGGAATCCGAGACCGCACAAAACCGCGAGACCTGCAAGCGCATAGGCTATCGCGGTGCGCCAGGCGCGGCGAAGCGCAAGCATTGTCTCGCCCGAGGCGAAGCCTGCAATGAGCGATGCGAGCATGATGTAGCTCCCTGAGCAATTTCAGGAAAAGCGGGGACCGGCTTTCCGTTCGCAATTGCTTAAAATAAAAATTTCAAGGGTTTTCGGCCTCGGCCTGCGCCGCGCCGCCCCAGACCGTCAGCGATGGGAAATCAAGGCGAAAAGAAAACCGATGCCCGCCGCAACCGCGAGCGAGGTGATGGGCTTTTCCCGAACCGTTGCCACAAGCTGGTCCTCCAGGTCTCGAGCGTTGCTGCGCAAGCCTTCGATCGCCGCCTCGCCCTGGGCCTTCAGTTGATCGACGCCCTCCTTGGCAACGCGCCGTGCCGCGCCATAGGAGTGTTCGCCTGTCGTCGCCAACTGTTCGGTGAGCTTGGCAATGTCCGCCTTCAACTGACGAATATCGGCGTCCACCTGTGAAGTTGACGAAACGCCCAAATCGTCATTGGTCCTGGTCGTGCCTTTACCGATGCCTGCTGCTGCGGCCATGATTGTACTCCTCGAGGTTTGTTGCTTGTGAACGCCTCATGTTGGGTGTGGTTCCGGGCTGGTAGCGATGAAAGTATCTTTCGCCAGCCGAGTCCAGCCAATCTATACGAGCGGACGCAGTGTCTCGCTGAGGCCTTGCCAGCGCGCGAGGCTTTGCAGCCCGTCCGGATCGAGGATTTCGCATCCGCCTTCCCGCCAACGCACGAGCTTGCGATCCATCAGCTTGCGAATGGTCTTGTTGGTGTGGACCAGCGACAGGCCAAGCGTATCGGCGATGTGCTGCTGGGTGACGGGAATTGTGACCGCATCGTTTCTCTCGAGCCCTACGGAGCCAGCGCGACTGCACAGGAGCGCAAGCAGATAGGCCGCCCGCTCCAGGGCGGTGCGCCGCCCCACGCTCAAAAGGTTCTCGTCCAGTATCCGCTCTTCATGCGAGGCGATCCAGGTGATGTCGTAGCCAAGTCCAGGATAGTTGCGGTAAAGTTCATGCAGTTGCTCGCGTTCGAACACGCACAGCAGCATCGACGACAGCGCCTCGACCGAATGCTGCATCTCTCCCATCAGACTGCCCTGCAGACCGATGAGGTCTCCGGGCATCAGATAGTTGAGGATCTGGCGGCGACCGTCCGGCATCAATTTATACCGAAATCCCCAGCCGGACAGCACCGTGTAAAGATGGGCGCTATGACTGCCCTCAACCAGCACGGTCGCGCCCTTTTCGACCGACAGTTCGCCCTTTTTGAATCGGCTGACGAAAGCCAGTTCCTCGGGTTCGAACTCCCGGAATATCTTGAGCGGGCGCAAGGGGCACATTTCGCAAGGGATTCGCCGAGTCGAAAATGTCCGGGCCGATTGTATTGGCAAGCGATCCTCCAGAGGGCTTCTGTTTCAGCTCACAAAATGTTCGGTATCCGCAAAGCCGCTTGCGGCTATGTCATTTTTAAATGACAGTTGGAGGGAATGGCTTCATTGATCACCCCCCTTTTCCAAATCGGTGATTTTAGTGACAAATCTGCTTTCCGGCCTTCGCATCCTGATCCTTGAAGATGAGTACCTTATCGCCATGGATATCGAGCAACTTTGCCGCGACCACGGCGCCGCCGACGTGGCCATCGTTACCCGGCTTGCGGAGTTTGACGGAGCACAGGCGGCTACCCGGTTCGATGCCGCCATTCTGGATATCATGATCGGGGGCGAGTCGACCCTGGCCTTTGCCGGCGAGATAAAGGAGAACGGCGTGCCGTTCATCTTTGCATCGGGATATACCGACACGCAGGAAATCTTCGAGGCGTTTCCCGGCGTCATCCTTGTCGGCAAGCCATATTCGGGAACGGATCTTGTCGAAGCACTGGCGACCGCCTGCGGACGCGTTCCCGCATCAGGCGGCGTTTGAGCCCATGACCTGCGATGAAATGGCGTCCGGGCCAAAGTCGTCTTCGCCGGAAATCTGCAATATCTGTTGAAGGCGGCTGCGGGCGCGGCTTACCCGGCTCTTGATGGTGCCGATGGCGCAGCCGCAAATCTCGGCCGCCTCCTCATAGGAAAAGCCCGAAGCGCCGATCAGGATGATAGCCTCACGCTGGTCCTCGGGAAGCAGTTCGAGCGCCGCCCGAAAGTCCTTTAGATCGAGCAGGCCATGCTGGCTCGGATGAACGGCGAGGCGCTCGGTCATCACGCCGTCGCTGTCCTGAACCTCGCGGCCGCGTTTGCGCATCTGCGAATAGAACTCGTTTCGCAGAATCGTGAACAGCCAGGCCTTGAGATTGGTCCCCATCTGAAAGCTCTCATGCTTGTCCCACGCCTTGACCAATGTTTCCTGGACAAGGTCGTCCGCCTTATCGGCGCTCTGGGTCAGCGAAACCGCGAATGCGCGTAAGTTCGGTATGGTTGCAAGCAGGTCGTCCTTGAACCCCGGCGACATCGCCATCGATCAGCCCTTCTTTCCGGCTGGTTCGGCCTGTTCGAGTTGACGCAACAGTTGCGCAAAGCGATCCGGTACTTCGTCGGACACCAGTTCATCGTAATATTGTTTCAGCTTGCGGCCAATTTCAGAGTTCACGCCCAAAGGATCGCCCTGCCCACTCCGGCGCGGCGCGGCCTGTCTTGCGCCGGTTTCCAATTTAGTCATTTTATCTTTATCGTCCTGTTTTGCTTCGCGCTCGTACCATTCTGTTGTTCAGGCGAACAAACGCAACCCATGCCCCAAGGTCCGGCCACAACGCGACAACGCAGCATTGGTTCCCACAAAGGGAACTTTTTCAAAATTCCGCCGTTGAGGGATCGTATATCTGGACCCAAGTCTGTTTCGACTCCTTTTTGAGGGAACCTTCTTATCATGAGTCTATCCGCAAACATTGCGCCGCATTTACCTTTCCTGCGCCGTTTTTCCCGCGCCGTCTCCGGATCGCAGCATAGCGGCGATGCCCTGGTAGCGGCGATGCTCGAAGCGATCATCGCCGACGTCGATATCTTTCCCGAGGCTTCCAGCGAACGGATCGCGCTCTATAAAATGTTTGCCAAGCTGTTTACTTCGGTGGCGATCCGCGTACCGGAAGAAGAAGCCGGGCCCGGCTGGGAAAAGAAAGCGGCGGCCAATCTGACCTCACTGTCACCGCTGCCGCGCCAGGCTTTCCTGTTGGTTGCCGTGGAAGGCTTCAGCAACGAGGAAGGCGCGGAAATCCTCGGCGTGAGCGAGGCCGAATTCACCGATCTGCTTGCGCAGGCAAGTAGCGAGATATCGCGTCAGGTCGCCACCGACATCCTCATCATCGAGGATGAGCCGCTGATCGCAATGGATATCGAGGAGATGGTCGAGAGCCTCGGTCATCGCGTCGTCGGCACGGCGCGCACCCATGCCGAGGCGACCGCGATGTTCCAGCGAACCCGCCCGAAAATGGTTCTGGCGGACATACAGTTGGCGGACGGCAGCTCAGGCATCGACGCGGTCAACGAAATCCTGTCGTCGGCGGCACTCCCGGTCATCTTCATCACCGCTTTTCCCGAACGCCTGCTCACCGGCGAACGTCCCGAACCCGCCTTCCTGGTCACCAAGCCTTTCAATCCCGATATGGTCAAGGCGCTGATCAGCCAGGCACTGTTCTTCGATCGCCAGGCAAAGGCAGCGGCCTGAGGTGCCATCGCTCTGACCGGCGCAGAGCGGTTCCTCCACGGACCCGCTCCACCACGATCCAAACTGTTCCGCCTGACGCGAAATACCCGCTGGCGGAACGAATGTTTTGGCGTTTAAGGTCCGGCGTCGTGGCTTTTTTGGTACCGCAGACCTCGCGATCGGAACAAAGATCACGTCCTTGCGTTTTTTCATCGAATGATCCCGCGGCCGAGCAAGACCATGGCCGCTTCGGAGCACATTGCGGGATCGGAGCAACAATTCGGAAGCTGATCGCGATCACGCCATTGCAGTCATGCTTCAATTACCGCGAAAGGAGATTTGTGATGCTTTACTGGGCTCTCGTATTTCTTGTAGTTGCGATCATCGCCGGCGCTCTCGGGTTCGGCGGCATCGCCGGCACGTCGGCCGGCATTGCTCAGATCCTGTTCTTCGTGTTCCTCGCATTCCTGGTGATATCGTTGATCGCCGGCCTGTTCAGACGGGCATAGGAGTGCCAACCCAAAGGCACAGGATGCTGGAAGCCGCCCCCCTCAAACGGTTTCCAGACGGCCGCCGGGCAGAGCCCCTAACCGAGCGCTGTCCGGCGGAACTTCGTTTGCGTTCAGGCGCTTTCCAGCGGCCCCGAGCTGCTTCCAGGTGAAAATCCTTTGCCCACCAACGGAAGACGCGAAAGATGAACCGCGCGGCCGAAGCGAAACCGTATAAGAAAACCCGGCAGGGTAAGAAAAATAACGCCGAACTTGGCCGAAGCCTGCTTCATGCGCTGCACAATACCGGCATTGTGGTTCTTTACCAGGACACCGATCTGCGGGTGGTCTGGGCCCAGAACGTTCCTGCGACATGGTCGCCTTCGGACCTGACAGGCACCACCGACAGTGACTTCCTGCCCGCTGCACAGGCCAAGCGCATCATGGCGGCCAAGCGCGCGGTCGTGGCGTCTGGCCATCCCGAAAGCGTGGAGATTTCCATCGACCTTCAGGACGGGAGGTACTGGTTCGACATCTGGCTGGATGCCGATCGCGATTCTGATGGCGTAGTCCGGGGCGTCATCACGACAGGTCTCGATATTACAGAACGGAAGCGGCGCGAGCAGACGCTGAAGGCGCTTCTGCGCGAACTCAGCCATCGTTCGAAGAACCTTCTGGCAATCATCCAGAGCATCGCGACGCAGACCGGCCGCTATGCCGGCACGCTCGATAATTTCCTGTCCAGTTTCATCGGCCGCCTGCAATCGATTGCGGCTTCGCAAGACTTGGTCACCTCGTCGAATTGGCGCGGAGCGGACTTGCACGAACTGGCCCTCAACCAGGTTGCCCACTACACCGGGCAAACGACGCGGTCCATTGTCTTTGAGGGTGTCAATCCTCACCTCAACCCGAACGCCGCGCTTCATATCGGTCTTGCACTGCATGAACTCACAGTCAATTCGCTGAGCTACGGCGCCCTGGCGCGGCCGGGTGGCTTCGTCACGATCTCGGCCGAACGCGACCACGCCGCCGACGGCAATGGCGCCCTGCATCTGGCCTGGACCGAAAAGATCGGCCCGTCCTCCATACCCTTGGAGGAAAACAGGTTCAGCAGCGTGGCGCTGCAGCGCGTCGTTCCGCAATCGCTGAACGGCTCGGCCAGCATCGAGATCGAGAACGAGAAGCTGTGCTATCAGCTTGTCATTCCCCACGGCAATTTCGAGCTCGATTGAGCATCCCCGGCCAGCCACCGGACCGCTGCGGCTTCCACTGCACGCGAAGTTTTTAAGGAACCATGACGGCGCCATGCTGGTTTCCTTGCTGGAAGGAAACGGCCATGGAACACATCGCTGCCCTCTTGCTTATTGTCGCCTGCTCGGACGACCTCCAGCAGTGCCGCGAACTGCCCGCCCCCACGCCGCTATATGAAACGGTCGAGGAGTGCGAGAACGTGCTGCCGCAAGCCTTGAACACGTTTACCGGCAAACATCCGCAGCTTTTCGCGCAATGCGTCTTTGTCGATCCCGCCATGGAGGAGGAAGATGCGGAATTGACGTGGGATATTGGCGAGGACGGCACATTGCATGCATCCATCGGTGCGCCTGAAACGGCCATCGCCTCCAATGACGACGATCGGTAGCGCGGATTTTTCTTGCGCTACTTGCGCTTGCGCTTGGCCGCCTCCAGCGGAATGCTGATCCGCACCACCAGTCCGCTCGCCCGGTAGTCGCGATCGATCGTGCCGTAGAGTTCGCGCGTGATGTTCATGTCTATCAGCTTGGTGCCGAAGCCGGTTTTCTGCGGCGCTTGCACTGCCTGGTTGCCGCTTTCGGTCCAGGTCAGGTGAAGGTGCTTGTCGCGCGGATTTCCTGCGACCATCCACCTGACTTTCAGCGTTCCCGCCGGATTGCCGGCTTCGCCGTATTTCAGGGCGTTGGTGGCAAGCTCATGAAAGGTCAGGCCGAGCGCCTGGGTCGTCGTCTCGTCGAGCAGCACCTGCGGGCCGCCAAGCAGATCGGCAGGCAGTTCCTTGCCGAACACCTGGCCGAGTTCGATCTGCAACAGCTCCGCCAAATCCGCCTTCTGCCAACGCGAGCGTGTCAACATGTCCTGCGAAGCGGCCATGGCCTGCAGGCGCGCGGCGAACGAATTGGAAAACTCGTCTATATCTGTCGCATGTGCCGCCGTCTGGCGCGCCATCGCCAGAACCCGGGCGATGGAATTCTTGATGCGGTGCTTCATTTCCTGAAGCATGAGGTCCTTTTCGAGAAGGCTCTTCTCGGTCGCCTCATGCAGGCTCGACACGGCGCTATAGGCCCGTTCCTGGTAGCGAGCCACCAGCGCGATGGCGCCCGCCAGGAGCAACCCGAACAGGCCGAGCATCACAGGAACCGTCGGCGAGGTCGGCTCGGAAAAGGCGGCGGTCGGCCTGAAGCGGATCGTCCACGGCCGGCCGGCCAAGACGATATTACGTGTCACCAGCAAGTTGCGATAGGCATCTGCAGGCGGCACCGGCGAGCGGTAAAACAAATTGTCGTCGTTTACAGTGCCGTCGAAGACCTCCGCATTCACCGGCAGGAGCGGGGTTGAACCGAGGGCGGCGTGGAACAGATCGCCGGTGCGGAACGCCACGAAGACCAGACCACCGCCCATCCCTCGCATCGCGGCCTGGCCGCGGTCGGCGCTGGCGAACACCAGGAAGCCCGGCACCGGCTGCTGCGCCCCGTCGCCATCGCCGAGCACGACGCGAGCGGTCGCACGCGGCTGACCGCTCCTCAGGGCCATCTCGATGGCCGATCGGCGCGCCGGATCAGCGAACATGTCATAGCCGATGTTGTTGGCCCTGCCGCTTTCCAGCGATTCATAAAGCATCACCGGAGCGCGATATTCCTCGCTGGTCTGTGCCGGGCGAATCGCCTGCCTGCCGCCATGCAGTTGCGTCATCCCATCCACCAGCATCGATTGATCGGCCGTTCTGGCAACCTTGACGAAACCGACGCCTCGTAGACCCTCGAAATTGTTCTCGATGTCCAGGGCCTCGAAGAAAGCCCTGAACTCCTTGCGGGACACTTCCCCTTCGCTCGCCTCGAACAGCGCCTGGGTCGCCCGGAGCAGGGAAAGGTGCAGATCGAGACGTCCCTCGATCCGGCTCATCGCATCGTCGACCGTCGCCTCGAACTTGAAGCGTGACGCCTCCTGTGCGGCGACAAAGGCGAAGGCCGCCATACCAAGACTGATAAGCGCCACAGCCAGGAAGACTGCGAGGGAAATGAATTTTTTCAACGGCCGGGCCTGCCCACTGGTCATGCCCAATCTTATCAGCCGCAAGCCGAGCGATTGCAATGCACAGCTTCGCCCGAATGATGATCTCTGTTGTGCTGTTGCCGTACGGTACTTGCCTTCAAGCCGCGATCGCCATCGCTCCCGGTCCGGGGATGGCGCCAGGCGGACATTTGCCGAGGATGATCATGCCCAGCACCTCGTCCTTGGTCACATCCTCGGTACGGGCGGTGCCGACAACCTGTCCATTCTTCATGACGCAGACACGATCGGCAAGGTCGAAGACATCGTGAATATCGTGGCTTATCAGGAAGATGCCGATACCGTCTGCCTTGAGCTGCTTGACCAGTTCGCCGACCTGCGCCGTCTCCTGCGGCCCCAGTGCCGCCGTCGGCTCATCCATGATCAGGATACGGGCATTGAACAATATGGCCCGCGCGATGGCCACCGACTGCCGCTGCCCGCCCGACAGCTTCACGACCGGATCCTTGAAGCGCTGGAAACGGGGATTGAGCCGCCCCATCACCTTGCGCGCCTCCGCTTCCATCGCGACATCGTCGAGCGTGCCCCAGGCGGTACGAAGTTCGCGGCCGAGGAACAGGTTGGCCGCCGCATCGACATTATCGGCCAGCGCCAGGGTCTGGTAGATGGTCTCGATGCCGTATTTCTTGGCCTCACGCGGATTGGATATCTGCGCCTCCTCGCCATTGACGAGGATCGTGCCGCTGTCGCGGCGGTAGGCGCCGGACAATATCTTGATCAGCGTGGACTTGCCGGCGCCGTTGTGGCCAAGCAGGGCCACAACCTCGCCGGCGTGGAGGTCGATCGAGGCGTCGTCGACAGCGCGGATGCCGCCGAAGGCGATCGACATATTCCGCATTTCCACGAGCGGAGTTCGCATCTGGTCCATAGCCTGCCTCCTACTGCGCCCGGCGTCGGTAGAGCGTGTCGAGCCACACGGCCACGACCAGCACCATGCCGACGACTATGTTTTGCAGTGGTGTGTCGACGCCGAGCAGCACCATGCCCGATTGCAGCGACTGCATCAGCACCGCGCCGAGCATGGCGCCGGCGACCGTGCCGACGCCGCCGGCAAGCGAGGTTCCGCCGATGACGGCCGCGGCGATCACCAGAAGCTCGTCGAGCGTCCCTTGGGCGTTGGTCGAAGCGTTCAGCCGCGCCGTCGAGATCGCCGCGCTGAAGGAGGCGAGCAGTCCCATCAACATGAACACCTTCATCGTCACCCAGCGCGTGTTGATGCCGGCAAGTTCGGCGGCCTCCGGATTGCCGCCGATGGCGAATACGTAGCGGCCGAACCGGGTCCTTGTGGTGATGAAGGTCATGATGATGCCGGCGGTGATCGCCATCAGCACCGGCACCGCAATGCCATGCGGTATGAACAGCCCGCCCTCGGGAATGGTGATGTTGTTTGCCTCGGCATATCTGCGCACAGTGCCGGCCGGCCACGGATAGGAATTGGCGACCCAGACCGCGCCGAGGATGACCGCGCAGGCAACGACGGCGAGAAATACCTCCGCCCAGACCGGCCGCAGCGGGAATTTGAAGCGCTTGCGCTGCGCGCGGCCCGATAGCAGCATCAATATGACGGCAGCGCAGGCGACCAGGCCGACGATCCAGCTCCAGCTTGCGCCGATCGCCCCTCCGGGGCCACCGCCCATCAGCCGGAAGGTCGCGTCCATCGGCGCGATCGTCTGGCCGCTGGTGACCCACCACGCCGCACCTCGCCACACCAGAAGGCCGCCAAGCGTCACGATGAAGGAGGGAATGGCCAGATAAGCGATAAGGAAGCCCTGGAAGGCGCCGATGGCCAGCCCGACCGCCAGGCCCGCCGCAAGCGCGATGATCCAGATCGTCGGATCGCCGAGCGGGAACCCCATGATACGCGGCAGGATCACGGCCTGGGTCGCACCCATGATCATGCCGACAAAACCGAGCAGCGAGCCGACCGAAAGATCGATGTTGCGGGTGACGATGACCAGCACCATCCCGGTGGCCATGACGGCGACCGACGACGACTGGACCGAAAGATTCCACAGGTTGCGTGGAGTGAGGAAAAGCCCGTTCGACAGGATATGGAAGCCGATCCAGATGATCAGCAGCGCACCGACCATTCCAAGCATGCGGGTGTCGAGTTCGGTCGCCTTGAGAAACCGCGCCACGGGGCCAAGCTCGGACGCCCGCGCCCCTTCCGCCGGTGCGTTCGATGTCACCTCGGTCATGACTTCCTCCGCGGGGGCTGCCTGTCCTTGCCGATGCTTCGGCTCATCCTAGACCATGATGTTCCTGTCTGGAACCGGCCCGCCGATGTGAATGGGCGGATTTCCGTCCCACAAAGCGCCGCGAACCGGGACTCGACCCGCGGCGCCGCTTTCACCGGAGGCTAGTTGCAGGCGGCGACGCCGCCAGCCGCCACGCCCTGGCAGACCACCTCCTTGGAAACCCAGCCGGCGTCGATGACGACGTTGAGATTGTCCTTGGTGATCGGCACAGGCTTCAGGAAAACGGAGGTCATCTCGACCTTGTTGGGACCCTCCGACCACTTCACCGCGTTCGCAATCTCATCCATTGTCTTGCCGTCGGCAAGTTGGGAGGCGATTTCGGCCGCCGCCTTGCCGAGTTCGCGCGAATCCTTCCACACTGAAACCGTCTGAGTGCCAAGCGCGATGCGGTTCAGCGCTGCGTGATCACCGTCTTGACCGGAGACCGGAACGGAGCCCGCCAGGCCCTGCGCGTCGAGTGCGGCGATAGCGCCGCCAGCGGTGCCGTCATTGGAGGCCACTACCGCGTCGACCTTGTTGTCGTTGGCGGTCAGGAACTGCTCCATGTTCTTTTGCGCGTTGGCCGGCAACCAGCCATCGGTATAGGCTTCGCCGACATTCTTGATCTTGCCGGAATCGATCGCCTCCTTCAGCACCTCCATCTGCCCCGAAAACAGGAAATCGGCATTCGGGTCGGCGCCCGAGCCCTTGATGAAGACATAGTTGCCCTCGGGCTGCACCTCAAAGACCGCCTGTGCCTGCATCCGCCCGACTTCCTTGTTATCGAAGGTCAGGTAGAAGGCGTCCTTGTTTTCGATCAGCCGGTCATAGCCGACCACCGGAATACCCTCGGCCACCGCCTTCTCGACCGCCGGCGCGATGGCGCTCGAATCCTGGGCGAGAATGATCAGCGCGTTGGCACCCTGGGCAATCAGGCTTTCGACGTCGGTAAGCTGCTTGGCCGCCGAAGACTGGGCGTCCGCCGAGATGTATTTGTCGCCGGATGCTTCCAACGCGGCCTTGATGGCAGCCTCGTCGGTCTTCCAGCGCTCTTCCTGGAAATTCGACCAGGAGACACCAATGATCTTGTCCTTGGCCTGCGCGACCGTCGCAAGCGACATTGACAGCGCGACACCCGCCAGCATGGCGGTTGCAAACTTTTTCATGATTTCCTCCCTGGCGCCGGCGGCGCGATAGCGTGAGCCGATACGGAAGCTTTTTTTCGAGCCTCGAAAAAAAGAATGACGCATGCACGGTGTTCTGTCAATATTCCGCATGAGCCGTTGACCGAACCGGGAGAACACGAAAATGGAAGTAGTCAGGCGCATTCGCGTTCGGATGGGCTTTTCAGGACAAGCGAGAAAATGCGCCACGCTCAGCAGGTTCGCGCAGCCTTTGAGCATCTGAATAGACGCACGGCGCCGCTCGGGAGGAATTCGAACATGTCCGTCGCGATCCGTCACGACGATCTGCGCAAGCGCAATCGGGCGATGGTCATCTCCGCCGTGCGTAGTGTCAGCCAGCCGTCGCGCACCGAGATCGCCGCCTCCACGGGTCTCAGCCATTCGACGATCTCGACCATCTCGTCGGACCTCATTGCCGAAGGCATACTGGCCGAGATCCGCAAACCGGAGGCAGGCGCGCAAAAGCGCGGCCGCCCGCAGGTGGCGCTCGGCCTCAACCCAAACGCCGCCGAGATCGTCACCGTGGTGCTGTCGCTCAACTTCCTGTCCGTTGCCGTTGTCGATTATGCCGGCCAGGTCATCTCGGAGGAAAACCGTAAGCTTGCGACCCTGACCATCTCACGCGAAGATCTTATCGGCGAATGCGTGGCCATGGTTCAGCGCCAGATCGAGTCGCGCAGAAGCGCCGGGGCACGCGTGATGCGCATAGGCATGGCCGTCCAGGGCACCGCCGACGCGGCCGCCCGCACCATGCTGTGGTCGCCAATCACCCCCCATGGGAATATCAATTTTGGCGACCGCCTGGAACAGGCGACGGGAATTCCCGTGACCGTCGAGAACGACTGCAACATGATCGCGGTCGCGTTGCGCCGGCACAACCCCGAGCGCTACCGCAGCGATTTCATCGCCATCCTTCTCTCGCACGGCATAGGCATGGGCATGGTGCTTAAGGGTGAGTTGTTCACCGGCACGCAATCTTCCGGTTGCGAATTCGGCCATATGATCCACAGGCCCGACGGCGCACTCTGCCGTTGCGGCCAGCGAGGCTGCGTGGAAGCCTATGCCGGCAATTACGCCATCTGGCGCAATGCGCGCCAGGCCGGCGAAGACGAGCCGCCGCTGGCCGACATCGGAGAAGCCGACATGCAGGCGCTTGCCGATCTCGCCCGCGCCTCGGACGGGCCCGAGCGGGAAGCGTTCCGCAAAGCCGGCGAGGCGATCGGCTTCGGCCTGGGAAGCCTTTTCGCGCTGGTCGATCCGGCGCCCGTGGCGATCGTCGGCATCGGATCGGCGGCCTTCGACCTGATAGAACCGTCGTTGCGGGATGCGATCGGCCGCACCGCCGGCGGGCAGCACAGCAACGCCGTTACCTTCGAGACCGAGCCCAACGAAGCGCCACTGATCCGCGAGGGCTGCACCATGCGCGCCCTGACCTATATCGATCAGGAGATATTCGCGCCAGCTAGTGCTTAGTCTTCGCGGATGGCGTAGCCGGAGCCACGAATGGTGCGGATGACATCGGGCATGCGGCCATTGTTGACCGCCTTGCGCAACCGTCCAACGTGAACGTCCACCGTGCGCTCGTCGATATAGATCGTTTCGCCCCAGACATTGTCGAGCAATTGGCTGCGCGAAAACACCCGGCCCGGATGGCGCATCATGAATTCCAGCAGACGGAACTCGGTCGGGCCGAGCTTGATCTCGCTCTTCCTGCGGTAGACACGGTGCGCCTCGCGGTCGAGCACGATGTCTCCGACCTTCAGCACGCTCGACAGCACCTCGGGCTTGGCGCGGCGCAACAGCGCCTTCACTCGCGCCATGAATTCGGGCGTCGAGAACGGCTTGACCAGATAGTCGTCCGCGCCGGTCGAAAGGCCGCGCACCCGGTCGCTTTCCTCGCCGCGCGCCGTCAGCATGATCACCGGCAGTCGCTCGGTTTCCGGCCGCATCCGCAGCCGGCGGCACAGTTCGATGCCGGAGACCGCAGGCAGCATCCAGTCAAGCACCAGAAGGTCCGGCACATTTTCCTGAAGCCGGATCTCCGCCTCGTCGCCACGCGTGACGATTTCGACCTGATAACCCTCAGATTCGAGATTGTAGCGAAGCAGCACGCCCAGCGGCTCCTCGTCCTCGACCACCATGATCTTGGGTGAAATCATCCCATGCCGTCCAATCCCGGCCTCAGGCCGGCACCGTCATCGAGGTTTCGTCGAGCTTCGGCCGGTTCGGCGAAAGCTGTTGGCCGGTCATCACGTAATAAGCGTTCTCGGCGATGTTGGTGACATGGTCGCCGATGCGTTCCAGGTTCTTGGCGCAGAACAGAAGATGCGTGCATGCGGTGATGTTGCGCGGGTCTTCCATCATATAGGTGAGAAGCTCCCTGAATACCGCCGTGTAGCGCGCGTCGATCTGCTCGTCGGCGGCGCGCAGTTGCGGCAGGGCCTCGGCCTGGCGCGACACGTAGTTCTCGACCACGCCACGGATTTGCGCCAGCACCAGCGTCGACATCGCCTCGATGCCGTGGGCCAGATTGCGCGGCGTCGGCGCCTCGCCCACCGCATTGACGCGCTTGGCGATGTTCTTTGCCAGATCGCCGATACGCTCCAGATCGCCGGCCATACGGATGGCGCCGACGACGGCGCGCAGATCCTGCGCCATGGGCTGGCGCTTGGCGATCAGCGTGATCGCGCGGTCGTCGAGCTCGCGCTGCCGCGCATCCATGATCGCGTCGTCCGAAATCGTGCGCTGCGACAATATGGGATCGGATTGAAGCAGCGCCCGAATGGCCGAGTCGACCATGGTCTCGGCCAGATCGCCCATGTCGCGGATGAGACGGTCGATGGCCCCGAGCTCTTCATCGAATGAGGTAACGGTATGATTGCCCATGATCTGGTCCTCGCAGCTTGAAACGCGCGCTGTAGCGAACGGCCGAACGTCAGCCGAAGCGTCCGGTGATGTAGTCCTGCGTGCGCTTGTCGTCGGGACTGGTGAACATCTTGTCGGTGTCGCCCTCCTCGACCAGATAACCGAGATGGAACATCGCCGTGCGCTGCGAAACGCGCGCCGCCTGCTGCATCGAATGGGTGACGATGACGATGGTGTAGTTCTCGCGCAATTCGTCGATCAGTTCCTCGACCCTTGCCGTGGCGATCGGATCGAGCGCCGAACAGGGCTCGTCCATAAGGATCACCTCCGGCGATACGGCGATGGCGCGCGCTATGCACAGACGCTGTTGCTGCCCGCCCGAAAGGCCGGTGCCCGCCTCGTGCAGGCGGTCCTTCACCTCGTTCCAGATCGCCGCCTTTTTCAGGCTGGTTTCGACGATCTCGTCGAGATCGGTCTTCTTCTTCGCCAATCCGTGGATGCGTGGCCCGTAGGCGACATTCTCATAAATCGACTTGGGGAACGGGTTGGGCTTCTGGAACACCATGCCGACACGCGCCCTCAGTTCCACCACGTCGATCGCCTTGTCGTAGATGTCCTCGCCATCGAGCGCGATCCTGCCGGTCACGCGGGCGCTCTCGATCGTATCGTTCATGCGGTTGAGACAGCGCAGAAAAGTCGACTTGCCGCAGCCCGAAGGGCCGATGAGCGCGGTCACCTGGTTTTGGCGCACATCGAGATTGACGCCGAAAAGCGCCTGCTTCTCGCCGTAATGGACCGAGACGTCCCGCCCCTCGATCTTGATCGTATGTTGGTCCTGCGCCGGCGCGAGCTTTTGTTCCATCGCAACATCCGTCAGCATGTTCATATCCTTATACCTCACTACCACCGGCGTTCGAACCGGCGGCGTAGAATGATGGCGGCAAGATTCATCGCTGCCAGGAATAGAAGCAGGATGATGATAGCTCCCGAAGTCCGCTCAACGAAGGCGCGCTCCGCCTCGTTCGCCCACATATAGATCTGCACCGGCAGCGCGGTCGCCGGGTCCATCGGCGTCGCCGGATAGTTGGCGACGAACGCCACCATGCCGATCAGGAGCAGCGGTGCCGTTTCGCCGAGCGCCTGCGCCAGACCGATAATGGTTCCGGTCAGGATGCCGGGTGCGGCCAGCGGCAGCACATGGTGGAACACCATCTGCATCTTCGAGGCGCCGACGCCGAGTGCTGCCGCGCGGATCGAGGGCGGCACCGCCTTCAGCGCCGCGCGCGTGGCGATGATGATGGTCGGCAGCGTCATCAACGTCAGCACGAGGCCCCCGACCAGCGAAGCCGAACGCGGCAGCCCGGCGAAATTGATGAAGACGGCAAGGCCGAGCAGGCCGAAGACGATCGAGGGAACGGCTGCCAGATTGTTGATGTTGACCTCGATCAGGTCGGTCATCCGGTTCTTCGGCGCGAACTCCTCCAGATAGATCGATGCCGCAACCCCGATCGGCAGCGAGAGCACCAGCACGATCAGCATCATGTAGAACGATCCGATGATCGCCACGCCCATGCCCGCCGTTTCCGGACGACTGGATGCGCCAAAGGTGAAGAGGCCGCGATTGAAGCGCTCGACCATCGCGCCTTCGGCGCTGAGCTTGTTCATCCACTCGACCTGACGGTCCTTGACCTTGCGACGGCCTTCCGGAACGGAGAGGTCAATCTGACCCTTGTGTGCGGAATCGACATCGGCATTGGCGAGCACCCACACGTCCCGCGTCGTGCCGATCACCGACGGATCGGCCACGACGATGTCGCGGAGCTGCGTGCGCACGCCTTGCGAGATCATTCCCGATACCAGCTTGAGCTCGCGGCGGTTGGCCTTGTCGTTGACGTCGATGCCGAGCTTCTCGGCCAGCGCATTTCGCGCCAGCACAGAATAGTTCGCGCTGGTCAGCGCTTTCGGATCGGTCGCCCGCTCATTGTCGGGGTCGATGATGTCGGCGCTGAAGGTGATCGGCAGATTGATCGACGTTTGCCAGAACGCGGTATAGCCGCTACTGAACACGGAAAACAGCAGCGCCAGCAGGAAAAATATGCCAACCGCTATGGCAAGGATGCCGTAGACACGGAACCGCGTTTCGGCTGCATAGCGCCGTTTAAGGCCGATATCGCGTCTTGCCCTCGGCGTCGCCGTTCCCGGCGTGAGCGAAAGATCGGTCATTCGTATTGTTCCCGATATTTGCGGACGATGTAGAGGGCAAAGACGTTCATCGCCAGCGTTATGGCAAAGAGCGTTATGCCGAGCGCGAAGGCGACCAGCGTCTGCGGCGAGGTGAATTCGAGATCGCCGGTAAGCTGGTTGACGATCTTGACGGTGATCGTCGTCATCGCCTCGCCCGGATTGATGGTGAGATTGGCGGCAACGCCTGCGGCAAGCACCACGATCATGGTCTCGCCGATGGCACGCGACGCGGTGAGCAGAAGCGCGCCGACGATGCCGGGAAGTGCGGCCGGCAGGATCACCCGGCGCATCGTTTCCGAACGCGTCGCGCCGAGCCCGAGCGAGCCGTCATGCAGCGCGCGCGGCACGGCGGTGATGATATCGTCCGACAGCGAGGAGACGAAGGGAATGAGCATGATGCCCATCACCAGGCCGGCCGTCAGCACGCTCTGCGCCAGGATGAACGGCTGGCCGCCGGCAAGAGCGGCACTCAGGTCGCGCAGGAAGGGACCGACGGTCGCCAGCGCGAAGATACCGTAGACAATGGTCGGGATGCCGGCGAGGATCTCCAACACCGGCTTGACGATCGAGCGGACCCGCCGCGAGGCATATTCAGCCATATAGATGGCCGCGAACAGGCCGATCGGCACGGCAAACAGCATGGCCACCAGCGCGATATAGAGCGTGCCGGCCAGGAGCGGGATAAGCCCGAACTGGCCCGTGGCGCCGCCCGATCCGGCCGCGGCAAAGCGCGGGTCCCAGACCGTGCCGAAGAAGAATTCCGACGCCGGCACGGATTGGAAGAACGAAATCGTCTGGAACAGCATCGAAAGCACGATGCCGACCGTGGTCAGTATGGCGATGGTGGAGGCCGCCATCAGGCCCCAGAGCATGATGCGCTCTACTGTGTTGCGGGCCCGCCTGCGCACCGAAATGCCAAACAGCCCGAGAACGGCGCCGGCCAGCGACAGGACGATTGCGCCGATCGCCGAATAGCGCACGGATGCGTCCGTCATCTCATTGTAGGTGACGGCGGCCGGGATCATGTAGGGCTCACCACTCGAGGCCAGCGCCACGCCTTTGGTGGCGAACAACTCGCGCAGATCGACGCTGCCTGCCCTCGCCTGCTCCAGTTCGGCTTCGTTCAGCCGCCGCACGCCTTCGCCGATGCCGGTGACCATGCCCATCAGCAACGACCTGTTGCTGTCGGCCGCCGTGCGGGCCTGCTCCGGCAGGTTGTCCCAGACCGCGCTTTCCACATAGGCCGGGCTGGAAGCCTTCCACACCGCCAGGAAAAGAATTGCCGGCAACACCGCCAGGACAAAGGCATAGGAGCCGTGGTAGCCCGGTCGCGAATGCAGCTTCTGCCCTGCCTCCGGCCTGAGCGCCATCGCGCGCTGACGCGCAATGGCGAAGGCGGCGATGCCGACGGCCAGTATGATGAAAATGACGGAAACTGCGCTCATGATCGGCACTTCCTCAGGCATGCCCCCTCCGGAAGCGTCCGGACGGGATCATGCCCTGAACGTTGGCGGGCGCGGCCCTTGCTGCGCCCGCCTTGGAAATTACATCGTTTTGCCAGCCTCGAACGCTTCGCGCTGGGCGTCACGCTCGGCGTCCGGCGCTGCGACCAGACCATACTCGGCCAGAGGGCCGTCCGGACCAACCATTTCTTCCGAAAGGAAGAATTCCACATATTCCTTCAGGCCCGGCACGACGCCGAGATGCGCCTTCTTGACATAGAAGAACAGCGGGCGCGACACCGGATATTCGCCGGCCGCGATGGTTTCGGTCGACGGCGCCACGCCGGAGACGGTCGCCACCTTCAGCTTGTCGGCGTTGTTTTCGTAGAAGGCCAGGCCGAACACGCCGACGCCGGTCTTGTTGGAATCGATACGCGCCAGCGTCTCGGTGTAGTCGCCATCGATGTCGATCGCCTTGCCGTCCTTGCGCACGGCGATGCAGGCCGCAGCCGCCGCCTTGTCATCGAGGCCGGTCGCCTTGATCGCGTCGAGCGCGCCGGTGGCCTCGCAGCCCTCGGCCAGCAGCTTCTCCTCGAAGACTTCACGGGTGCCGTGCTTTTCGCCGGGAATGTAGGCAGCAATGTCCCAGTCGGGGAGGTTCGGGTTGACCTCGTTCCACTTGGCCGCGGTGTTGGCCACCAGTTTGCCGTCGACCACCACCTGCGCCGCCAGCGCCTTGTAGAAGTCTTCCGGTGTCAGCGCCCAGTCCGGACCGTTGATGTCGGTGGCGAACACGATGCCGTCATAGCCGATGCGCACTTCCTGGATGTCGGTCACGCCGGCATCGGCGCAGGCCTTGGTCTCGGATTCCTTGATCGGCCGCGAGGAATTGGCGATGTCGATGGTGTTTTCCCCGACGCCCTTGCAGAACTCCTTGAGACCGCCCGACGAGCCACCGGACTCGACCACCGGCGTCTTGAATTCGGAGAATGTCTCGCCGAAGTTTTCAGCGACGATCTTGGCGTAAGGCAGGACGGTGGAGGAACCGGCGATCTGGATCTGATCGCGGGCGGCGGCATAGCCGGCCGACGCGGCAAGCGCGATGGCTGCGGCGGAAGCCGTGAGGATGATCTTGTTCATGGAGCCTACTCCTGTCAGGGGTCGTTCAACGCGCCTTTCCAGTGCGTCGGCAGTGCCCATAACGCCGCTTTGTAACAGCTGCATGACAGTTTCATGTCGACTTCGCATGGGCCTGCCGCGTGCGCCCGGAAATAGGACTCCGCTTTCAAAAAGCACGATGCGCAGACTTGAAAAAGCTGGCGCCGGGCCGGTCAGCCGAAGTTTCGTCTCTCCTCCAGCTCCGACCAGGCCCAGCGCTCGACCTTTTCCAGAAGCGCTCTCGGACTGATCGGCTTGGGAAGATAGTCGTCCATGCCCGCATCCAGGCAGCGCTCACGATCGCCTTTCAGCGCATGCGCCGTGACGCCGATTATCGGGATACGGGTTCCCATCAGCGCTTCCAGGTCGCGGATCGCCGCGGTCGCCTCCAGCCCGTTCATCTCCGGCATGGAAATATCCATCAGGATCATGCGCGGATTCATTTCACCGAACGCCTTGACGGCCCTGCGGCCATTGGCGACGATCTCGAACGTATAATCGGTTTCGCCCAATATCTGGGTGAAGACCAGCTGGTTGACCTCATTGTCCTCGGCAACGAGGATATCGAGCCGGCTTGCCGATTTTGGCGGACGGCTGCGCATTCTCGGCTGGGCGACCGGCGGCGGCATCGCGGCGGTCTCCCCAGTTTGCCTGACCGGCGCATCGCAATGCCGCGATTGCCGCCCGTTCTGGACCGCCAGAACCAGAGCCTCGAGCAAAGTCGAGGATCGCGCCGGCTTTATCAGCTGCGCCTCGATCGCAATGTCGCGGTAGCTTGCGTTGGCGAGCGTCTGGTCGACCGACGTCAACATGACGATTGGCGTCGCGGCGATTGCCGGCGTGGCGCGCACGATCCGCGCCATCTCGGCTCCGGTCATGCCCGGCATCTGGTAGTCAAGCACCACACAGTCCACCGTGACGCCGTAGGAGGCGGCCGCCTCCAGCACCTTCAGGCCTTCCGCGCCGCTTTCGGCGGCACAGGCGTCGAATTTCCAGGACGCCATCTGTTCAATCAGTATGGCACGGTTTACCGCGTTGTCGTCGACGATGAGGATGCGCGCGCCGGTCACGTCGAGGGGCATTGCCTTGCGGCCCTGCGGCCGTCCTGCATTGGGCAGCGACAGCGTGAACCAGAAAGTCGAACCCTTTCCCTCCACGCTCTCGACGCCGATCTCGCCACCCATCAGCTCGACCAGCCGCGAGGTGATCGCCAGACCCAGGCCCGTGCCCTCATGACGCCGGGTCGAGGAAGAATCGACCTGGCTGAATTTTTCGAAGACCAGGTCCAGCTTTTCGGCTGGAATGCCGATGCCGGTATCGGTGACGGCGATGCGCAGATTTGCCATGCCCTCCACCGTTTCGCCGGCAACGTCGATCAGAACATGGCCGGCATCCGTGAACTTGACGGCGTTGCCGACCAGGTTGGTGATGATCTGGCGGATGCGCCCGACGTCGCCAACGAACAGGTCGTGGAGATTGGGCGCGATGCGGACGATAAGTTCGAGGTCCTTTTCCTTGGCACGTGTCGACACCAGGGTTGCCACGTCCTCGATGGCTTCCGACAGGTTGAAGGGCTTGGGGTCCAGCACAAGCTGTCCTGCGTCGATCTTCGAAAAATCGAGAATGTCGTTGATGATGGTCAGGAGCGCATTGCCGGATTTCACGATGATGTCGGTGAAGGTCTTCTGCTTGGAATCGAGATCGGACCTGGCAAGCAGTTCGGCCATGCCGAGAACGCCGTTCATCGGCGTGCGGATTTCATGGCTCATATTGGCAAGGAATTCTGACTTGGCGCGGTCGGCGAGCACCGCCCGACGCTGTGCTTCCCACAGTTCGGATTCGCGCTGCTTCAACTCGGTCACGTCCGTGCTTGAACCGATCAGATGCACCGAGCCGTCGATCGAGATCAGTCGATTCTTCTTGGCGATCAACTGGCGAACGGTGCCGTCGGCATGGGTGAGCGTTTCCTCGGTCTCGTTCAGCACGCCGGTTTCCAGGACTTCCCTGTCGCGCTCGGCGAAGCCCTTACCCTCCTCTCCGAAGAAGTCGAGATCGGTACGCCCGATCGCCGCCTGCTGCGACACGCCGCTGATGGCGCTCCACGCCTTGTTGACGAATTCGAAGGCGAACTCGGAATTCTTGATGTAGATGGAGACCGGCATCTCATCGAGCGCATGGCGGAACAGGTCGTTCTGCCGCATGCTTTCGCGCAGAGCTTTCTCGCGCGCCGTCAGCACCGTGATGTCGTAGTAGGAAACGAGCCGCCGGCCTCCGGAAAGGGCCGTCACCGAATAGATCATCGTGCAGCCGTCGGCGCGCCTGACCTCGCGCGGCGCGACGTCGCCGGCGCGAATCTCGGCAAGACGATGGGCGACGTAGTCTTCCCATTGGTCCGGAGCGACATTGTAGATGCCGTTGTGGCGGTTGATGTCCATCAGGGCACGGAACGGCAGTCCCACGCTTATATCGTCCGGTGTCACCTTCCAGATACGGAAGAATTCCTTGTTGATGATTTCAGCCTTCAGATCGGCATTGAGCAGCACGACGCCCATCTTCATGGAATCGAGTACGCGCTCGAGATCGAAAGCCGTATGCGCGCAATCGCTTTCCTCCTGCGCGCCCTCGCGTGGCGACCCCGCGGCGCCTGCCATGTCCGTCATTTCTTCCCCCCGCAATGCCCTGTCGGCCGCTCAGCGCCCCGCTGCGCCGCAAATTGTGCGCGAGAGAGTTTAACGATCCGCTAACCTTAACGGATCGCCAACGCCGATTCGCGGCCCGCATTGCCATTTGCCGCCAGCGGGCTACTTTCAAGGAAGGAACGGGCGTATCCCGGAACAGAGCAGGAGCTACCCGCGATGCCGAACACCAAGCCGATCGCCACAGCACCCCGGAACGGCGCCAAGGTGCGGGTCCATTGGACCGACATCGACGGGCAGGAGAACGAATCCATCGCGCAATATCGCTCGGCCGAGATGCTGAAAGCGCTCGGCGGCGACTGGGACCAGTCCGATGTAGGCTGGTGGGCCTTCATCGACAGCTCGACGCAAAAGAAGATCGAGCCGCATTCCTGGACGACGGGCGATGACGAAGAGGACTGAGCGCCGTCCGATGCTCAGCGTCGCCTGATCAGCCGCTCGGCATGGTCGTCCGGCCAGCCTATGTCCCTGCGAAGATTGTAAGGCAGCGCATTCATCATCCGCTCGGTGCGAATCTCGTCGCGCAGCGTCTGCAGCTTGCCGGCATAATGCCCGATGGCGCGGAAAATACCCAATGCATTCAGGTTCATGGCGGCTCCTCCTGGAGCGCCGTGCGTCCGAACGGATGCACAAAGGACGCTCCGGCACTTTAGGAATGCGCATGCTGCCGAGCGTTTCGGCAAACCATGCGCGGCTTCGATGTGAAGGAGCCACCATCGCATACCGCTCCTGACAGCTATGCGTCAGGAGCGTGGACAGTTCCGCGTAAAGCGCGATGAAAGCTATACGCCGATGCCGCGTTCGTTGAGCGCAGCCTTTATCTCATCGAGGATCGCCGGATCGTCGATGGTCGCCGGCATCGTCCATGCCTCGCGATCGGCGATCTTCTGCATGGTGCCGCGCAGGATCTTGCCCGAACGCGTCTTCGGCAGCCGCTTGATGGTCACCACCAGCCTGAGCGCGGCGACCGCCCCGATGCGGTCGCGCACCAGCTGCACGATCTCTTTCTCGATGGTCTCGCCGTCGCGCGTCACGCCGGAGTTGAGCACCACGAAGCCGCAGGGAATTTGCCCCTTCATCGGATCGGCGATGCCCACCACCGCGCATTCGGCCACGTCGGGGTGCTCCGCCACCACCTCCTCCATCGCCCCCGTCGACAACCGATGGCCGGCGACATTGATGATGTCGTCGGTGCGCGCCATGATGAAGAGGTAGCTGTCCTCATCGAGGTAGCCGGCGTCAGCGGTCTTGTAGTAGCCGGGGAACTCCCGCAGATAGGCGTCGCGAAATCGCTCGTCGGCGTTCCAGAGGGTCGGCAGGCATCCGGGTGGCAGCGGCAGCTTGATCACCACATTGCCGAGCGTGCCGGCCCCTACCTGCTTGCCGGCATCATCGAGTATCTGCACGTCATAACCCGGCATCGCCACGCCGGGCGATCCGTATTTGACCGGCAGCAGCCCTAGCCCGACCGGATTCTGGCTGATCGGCGCACCGGTCTCCGTCTGCCACCAATGATCGATCACTGGCCGGCCGAGTTTCTGTTCGGCCCATTTGACGGTTTCGGGATCGGCGCGCTCGCCGGCCAGGAACAGCGTGCGGAATTTCGATAGATCGAATTTCGGAATGAACTCGCCCTTCGGGTCTTCCTTCTTGATGGCGCGGAATGCGGTCGGCGCGGTGAAGAGCGAGACCACGCCGTGTTCCTCGATCACCCGCCAGAAGGCGCCGGCATCGGGCGTGCCGATCGGCTTGCCTTCATAGAGTATCGTCGTGCAGCCATGCAGCAGCGGCGCATAGACGATATAGGAATGGCCAACCACCCAGCCGACATCCGAGGCTGCCCAGAACACCTCGCCCGGATCGATGCCGAACTCGTTCTTCATCGACCATTTCAGCATCACCATATGGCCGCCATTGTCGCGCACCACGCCCTTGGGCTGGCCGGTCGTGCCTGAGGTATAGAGCACATAGAGTGGATCGGTAGCGAGAACCGGCACGCAGGGCACGTCGCGCCCTGCCGTCTTCGCGGCGCCCACGGCCGATGCGTAGTCGATGTCGCGCCCTGCGATCAGTTCGCATTCCAGCTCTTTGCGCTGCACGATGAGGCAGCTAGCCGGCTTGTGCTGCGCCAGTTCGATCGCTTCGTCGAGCAGCGGCTTGTAGGCGACGACCCGGCTCGGCTCGATGCCGCAGGAGGCCGAGACGACCAGCTTCGGCGAAGCCCCGTCGATGCGGGTCGCCAGTTCCTTGGCAGCGAAGCCACCGAATACCACCGAATGCACCGCGCCGAGCCGCGCGCAGGCGAGCATCGCAAACACCGCTTCCGGCACCATCGGCATGTAGATGATGACGCGGTCGCCCTTGCCGACGCCCTGGTCCTGCAGCACAGCGGCGAGCGCCACCACTTCCTGCTTCAACTGCGCATAGGTGAAGCTTGTCTTGGTGCCGGTGACCGGGCTGTCATGGATCAGGGCGGGCTGGTCAGCCCTGCCGCCGGTCACATGCCGGTCGACCGCATTGTGGCAGGTATTGCACAGGGCTCCGGGAAACCAGCGTCCATAGATGCCGGCATCGGGGTCGAACACCTTGTCCCAGGTCCGGTCCCATTCCAGGTCCTGTGCGGCGCGCGCCCAAAATCCTTCCGGGTCGCGCTTCCAGTCCGCATAGACCTCGTCGTAGCTTGAAGCCATCCTGCCCTCCCATGCCATCCTTGCGGTCTATTGAATTTCTAACCAATCGGCACCCGCGTCGTCCATCGGACTCTTGGCGCGGCACCAGCGCTGCGGCTCGGAGCCGAAACGATCGCCGGACGCTTTGACAGCCGCCTCCGTTCTTGATCAAACACGCCATGACCAAGGTTCTGTCGCTCGTCATCCTCGCCATCATGGCCATTCAGATCATCAAGCCGCTCGGTATTCCAGGGCTGCGGCGCCGGCGCGATTTCTGGAAGCTGGCGCTCCTGGCGCTGGGCGCCATCGGTGTCACGGTGCTGGCAAGCCATGTGAACTGACGCCGAGCGATCTCACCGAAAAGAAAAAGCCCCGGCGAGCGGGGCTTTTCCTTGTTGTGCATCAGGCGTTTTCCAGGCTCTGCTGCCATTGGCCGAGCGCAGCCAGCCCGTTCATCCTTGCCCGATGGGCAAAGGCGGCTTGCGCGGCGGGGACATTTTCCGCCTTGCCGCTCCAGGCCTTCTGCGGGGCTGCCTGCAGCGCGCGGCCATAGGAGAAGGTCAGCTTCCACGGATGCGGACCGATGGCGTTGATGGCATTGAGATTTGCCGTCGCCTCCTCGTCCGACTGGCCGCCTGACAGGAAGGCGATGCCCGGCACCGCGGCGGGAACCGTCTCGCGGAACAGGCGGATGGTCTTTTCAGCCACTTCCTCCGGGCTGTTCTTCTTGCCCGACTTCTTGCCGGCGATCACCATGTTGGGCTTCAAGATGGTGCCTTCCAGCTTCACCTTCATGGCGAACAGCTCGAGATAGAGCTTGGTCAGCGTCGCCTTGGTCACATCGTAGCAGGTGTCGATGTCATGCGCGCCGTCCATCAGCACTTCCGGCTCGACGATCGGAACGATGCCGGCTTCCTGGCAAAGCGCGGCGTAGCGGGCCAGCGCATGCGTGTTGCTGCCGATCGAGGTGGCCGATGGCACGCCCTTGGCGGTGTCGATGTCGATCACCGCGCGCCATTTGGCGAAGCGCGCACCGAGTTCGTAATATTCGGCAAGGCGCTCGCGCAATCCGTCCAGCCCTTCGGTGATCGTGTCGCCCGGAAAGCCGGCAAGCGGCTTGGCGCCGGCATCGACCTTGATCCCCGGAATAGAACCTGCCCCCTTGATCAGATCGACCAGCGGCGTGCCGTCGGCGGCCTTCTGGCGGATCGTCTCGTCATAGAGGATGACGCCGGAGATGTGCTTCTTCATCGCCTCGGTCGAGCGGAACAGCAACTCGCGATAGTCGCGGCGGGAGTCGGCGGTGGACTCCACATTGATCGCGTCGAAACGCTTCTTGATCGTGCCGCTGCTTTCGTCGGCAGCCAGAATGCCCTTGCCGTCGGCAACCATCGCGGCTGCAATATCTTCGAGACGTTCGCTCACTCATCACCTCCTGATGTCAGCGTTTGACGCGCCCGAGCCGAACTGCCCATGCGCGCAGCCACGCAAAATCAAAAACTTCGGCGTCCTGTCACGCCCTCATGGACTTTAAGCCCCGCCGTTGCAGGGCGCATAGCAGACCCGCCGGCATAACGGAATGGCGAGGCCAAGCTTGAATCGATTGAAACACGCCGCTCCGCGCCTTCCGGCTGCTTCGCGGCGAAAAAGCTCACTTCTTCAGCACTTCGACGCCCGGCAGCGGCTTGCCCTCCATCCATTCGAGGAAGGCGCCACCGGCGGTGGAGACATAGGTGAAGTCGTCGGCAGCGCCGGCATGGTTGAGCGCCGCCACCGTATCGCCGCCGCCGGCGACCGAGGCAAACGGCCCGTTCTTCGTCCGCTCGGCTGCATGCCGTGCCGCCGCCACCGTCGCACGGTCGAACGGCTGGATCTCGAATGCGCCGAGCGGGCCGTTCCACACCAGCGTTGCAGCACGGTCGATCCACTCATTGATGGTTTCGACGGTCTTCGGCCCGAGATCGAGGATCATCGCGTCAGCAGGCACGGCCTCGATTGCGACGGTCTCGTTGGCTGCGCCGGCCTTGAATTCCCAGGCGACCACCGCATCCGAAGGCAAGATGATCGCGCACCCGGATTCGGCCGCCTCGATCATGATCTGCCTGGCGGTCGCCGCCAGATCATGCTCGCACAGCGACTTGCCGATATCGGTGCCGCGCGCGGCAAGGAAGGTGTTGGCCATGCCGCCACCGATCACCAGCGCGTCAACCTTCTTCACCAGGTTCATCAGGAGGTCGATCTTGGTGGAAACCTTGGCGCCGCCGACGATGGCCACCACCGGGCGAACCGGGTCGCCGAGGCCCTTTTCCAGCGCATCGAGCTCGGCCTGCATGGTGCGGCCGGCAAAGGCCGGCATCAGATGGGCCAGGCCCTCGGTTGAGGCATGGGCCCGGTGCGCGGCCGAGAACGCGTCATTGACGTAGAGATCGCCATTGGCGGCCAGCGCCCTGGTGAAGTCCGGATCATTCTTTTCCTCACCCTTGTGAAAGCGGGTATTTTCCAGCAGCAGCACTTCGCCATCCTTCAGCGCCGCCACCGCTTTCCCGGCCTGCTCGCCGATGCAGTCAGCGGCGAAAGCAACAGTGCGGCCGAGCACTTCGGCGGTCGCGCCGGCGATCGGCGCCAGCGAAAGCGCCGGATCGGCCGCACCTTTCGGCCGGCCGAAATGCGCCAGCAGGATTACCCGCGCTCCCTTGTCCGCGAGCTCGTTGATGGTCGGCGCGACGCGCTCGATGCGGGTCTCGTCGGTCACCTTGCCGTCCGCCATCGGAACGTTCAGATCGACCCTGACGAGAACCCGTTTGCCCTTGATGTCGCCGATGTCGTCGAGCGTCTTGAAAGCGGTCATGAAATAATCTCCTCGTGGGCAAGCTGGCCGAGATTTATCGTTCGGCACGTCGGATGCAAGATTGAGCCTGGGTCGCCGGGCGCGGCCATTCGCAGCAGGTCAGACGACCGGCAGGGTTGAATTTTCAGCAGATTTTCCGTCGCCTTCCGGCGGATCGCCGTGCTGGGCCTCTCCCCCGGCACGCTTGCTGGCAGGCTTGCCGCGAAGCCGGCCGACGAAGTTGGCAAAGTGGTCGCGAACCAGCGCGGCAAGGAATGGCGGAACCAGCGGCGGCGGAGGTGTCGGTTCGAAGGACAAGCCAACGCCCGTGATTTTGCCGTCGTCGTCTATGTCGCGCACAATGAGCTCGATCGGCCCGAGCGTCACGCGGTCGGCATATTCGGCGCGGCCGCCAAGCCGGGTCAAAAGCAGTTCTCCCACCGTCATCTTCATCTCGGCTTCGGTCAGGCCGGGTGCATAAGCTTCTTCGAGCTGCGCGGCCGGGCGCTGCGGATCGACGGCGAAGGCGCCGAAGAACTCGGCATCTTCCGGGTCGACATCCGCCCGGCTGGTGAACAGCCGGTCGAGCAGGGCCGGATAGCGGTTCGACACGAAGATATAGACGCGGTCGCCGGCCACCAACCGGCCGAATTCGGGGAACTTCATCGAGCGGCCGTCGCGCACCACCAGCGAGGGCCGCGCCCACACCGGCAACCGTTCGCCGCGCAGCACCGGACTGCCGGGAATGACGCGGTAACTCAAAAGCTCGTGGCGGACCGAGCCCGGCAGTTCAAGCTCGACCTTTTCCAGGGGGCCGAGCCGTGGCGGCACGATCAGGCCGAGGCGACGCGCCAGCGGCCCGATCGTCCAGCCTTGCACGACAAGCGAAACGAGCACGACGATGAAGGCGATGTTGAAGATCGCCCGGCCATTCTCCAAACCGCCCAGCAGCGGGGTTATCGCGAGCAGGATCGATACCGCGCCACGCAAGCCCACCCAGGAAATGAATGCGGTTTCGCGCCGGCTGAACCTGAACGGCATCAGGCAGAGCCAGACAGCGATCGGGCGCGCGACCAGGATCAGGAACAGGCCGAGTGCCACGGACGCGAGCAGGATGGGCAGAAATTGCGACGGAGTTGCAAACAGGCCGAGCACCAGGAACATGATGATCTGCGCCAGCCACGACATGCCGTCCTGGAATCGCTTGAGCGTCGACTTCGATCTGATCTCGGAATTTCCGGCGACGAGGCCAGCCAGGTAGACAGCAAGGAAGCCCGACCCGCCGATGCTGCCGGCAGCGGCGAACACCAAAAGCGACAATGTCAGCACGAAGATCGGCAGCAGGCCGTGGTCGAGATTGAGTTTTTCCACCAGCCGCACGATGACATAACCGCCGAGCAGGCCGATGATCGCGCCGGTGCCCATATTGGCGATAAAGCCGAGCACCAGGTCGAAGAAGAGCGCCTCCGCATCGCTGTGGAGGCCCATGGCGATGATCTCCACCAGCGTGATGGTCAGGAAGATGGCGATTGGATCGTTGGTGCCGGATTCGATTTCCAGCATGGAGCGCACGCGGTCGCGCAGATGGATATTGCCGGCGCGCAGCAGGAAGAACACCGCTGCCGCATCCGTCGAGGCGACGGCCGTGCCGAGCAGGAAAGATTCAAGCCAGGTGAAATCGGTAAGCGCATGGGCGGCGACGCCGAAAAGGCCGGCAGTCAGCACCACGCCGACAGTCGCCAGCATCACCGCCGGCAGCGCCGCCTGCCTCAGCACGTTGATCGGCGTGCCGAAGCCTGAATCGAACAGGATGACCGCGAGCGCCAGTGAGCCGGCAAAGTAGGCGACATTGGCGTTGTCGAACTGGATGCCGAGTCCGTCGGCGCCGCTTGCCAACCCAATCCCCAGGAACAGCAGCAGCAGCGGAGCGCCGAAGCGGAAGGCAATGAGGCTCGAGAACGCCGCTGCCAGCACCAGCGCGGTGCCGATGAGCGTCGCCAGATAGATTGCCTGCTCCATGTGCGGCGTCTGTCCCCCGAGACTTCGTGTCACCATACAGTGCGGTGAAGACAGGCACATGCGCAAGCACCTTGCCGAAATCTGGGCGCTTCGCGGATTTTTTTCTGAAGATGCAAAATAAAACGCCCGGCAAAGCCGGGCGTTTGAAAAAGCGGAAGCGACTGCCGAACTACGCGATCGCCTTGCCGAATACCGCCGCCGTATCGGCCATGCGGTTGGAGAAGCCCCATTCATTGTCGTACCAGGACATGACCCGCACCAGATTGCCGTCGATGACCTTGGTCTGGTCGAGCGCGAAGGTCGAAGAAGCCGGATTGTGGTTGAGGTCGACCGAAACCAGCGGCTCCTTGGTATAGGCCAGCACGCCCTTCAGCGGGCCGTCCGCGGCCGCCACCAGCGCCTGGTTGACCTCCTCGACCGTCACCGGCTTCTTCGAGACGAATTTGAAGTCGATAACCGAAACATTGGGGGTCGGCACGCGGATCGAGACGCCGTCAAGCTTGCCCTTGAGCTCCGGCAGCACCAGGCCGACCGCCTTGGCCGCGCCCGTCGAGGTCGGGATCATCGACATCGCAGCGGCGCGCGCGCGATAGAGGTCCTTGTGCATGGTGTCGAGCGTCGGCTGGTCGCCCGTATAGGCGTGCACGGTGGTCATGAAGCCCTTTTCGATGCCGAAGGCATTGTTGAGGACCATCGCCACCGGCGCCAGGCAGTTGGTGGTGCACGAGGCGTTGGAGATCACCATGTGCTCTCTGGAAATCTTGTCGTGGTTCACGCCGTAAACGACGGTGAGGTCGGCGCCGTCGGCGGGCGCCGAGACAATGACGCGCTTGGCGCCGGCGGCCAGATGCGCGGACGCCTTTTCCTTCGAAGTGAAGATGCCGGTGCATTCCAGCACGATGTCGACGTTCAGTTCCTTCCACGGAAGCTGCGCCGGGTCCTTGATCGCGGTAACCTTGAACTTGTCCGTGCCGATGTTGATGTGATCACCCTCGACGGTGACTTCGCGCGGAAAGCGGCCATGAACGCTGTCGTAGCGCAGCAGATGCGCGTTGGTCTCGACCGGGCCGAGATCGTTGACGGCGACCACGTCGATATCCTTGCGGCCCGATTCATAGATCGCGCGCACGATGTTGCGGCCAATGCGGCCAAATCCGTTGATGGCAACTCTGACGGTCATGTTGGTTTTCCCTGGAAGCAAATAAGGCGCGAGTCTCACGCGGGCGGTGTCGCCTGCGCTGCTCTGGCTCCGATTTTCCGCGTTGGACTAGGCACCTTCGCGCGCTGGCAGCCGCTTCATAGCGGCGCCCGGCCAAAGAATCCAGCGCAAGCTCACGTTTCAGCGCCCCGATATGTTATACCAAGGCAAAAGAACGCCATCAGGCAGCTTTCCCTCCGCCTCCGATCTGGCTCGATCACTTGTGCAGGCGCGCCTCGGCCGCCGTCACCACGGCATCGGCGGTGATGCCGAAATGCGGATAGAGCTGCTCGATCGGCGCGCTTGCGCCAAACCCGTCCATGCCGATGAAAATGCCGTCAAGGCCGATGAACCGGTCCCATCCGAGCCTTATCGCCGCCTCGATGCCGATCTTGATCGGCGCGGTTCCGATCAGCGCCGCCTTGTATCTTTCGGTCTGCTTTTCGAACAGCTCGAAACAGGGCACCGACACCACGCGGGTCGGATGACCATGCGCCTGCAACTGGGTACGGGCGGCAAGCGCGATCTCGACTTCAGAACCGCTGGCGAAGATCGTCACTTCCGCCTCGCCATCGGCCGTCGCCAACTCGTAGGCACCATAGGCGCAGAGGTTTTCCTCGACGAAATCAGTACGCACTGCGGGCAGGTTCTGCCGGGTGAGCGCAAGCGTCGAGGGGGTCTTGGCCGCCTCCAGCGCGAGCTGCCAGCATTCGGCCGTTTCGGTCGCGTCGGCCGGGCGGAAAACCAGATGGTTCGGGATGGCGCGCAGCGCCGCCAGATGCTCGACCGGCTGGTGGGTCGGCCCGTCTTCGCCAAGGCCGATCGAGTCATGCGTCATGACGAAGATCGAGCGAATGCCCATCAGCGAGGCAAGCCGCATGGCCGGGCGGGCATAGTCCGAGAAGGTCAGGAAGGTGCCGGAATAGGGGATGACGCCGCCATGCAGGGTCATTCCGTTCATCGCCGCCGCCATGCCGTGTTCACGGATGCCGTAGTAGACGTAGCGTCCGTCATAGCCACCCGGCGTGATCGGCTTGGTCTGGCTGGTCTTGGTATTGTTGGAGCCGGTGAGGTCGGCCGAGCCGCCGATGGTTTCGGGCACGGCGCCGTTGATGACTTCCAGCGCCATCTCCGATGACTTGCGGGTGGCGACCTTCGGCTTGTCGGCGGCAAGCCTCTGCTTGTATTCGGCAATCACCGTATCGAAGCCGCCCGGCAATTCGCCGCGCATGCGCCGCTCGAACTCGGCCCGAACGTCGCTTTCCGCAGCCGCAAGCCGCGCTTCCCAATCCTTGCGCTTCTTGCAGGCATTGAGGCCGGAAAGCCGCCAGGCGTCGAGAATGTCGGAAGGCACCTCGAACGGCGCATAAGGCCAGTTCAACGTCTTGCGCGCGCCGGCGATCTCTTCGGCGCCAAGCGGCGAGCCATGCGCCTTGCTGGTTCCCGCGCGGGTCGGGGCGCCGAAGCCGATGGTCGTCTTGCAGGCAATCAGCGTCGGGCGGTCCGCCGTGCGGGCGATCTCGATCGCCGCTGCAATCGCGTCGGGGTCATGACCGTCGACACGCGACGCATTCCAGCCGGAAGCCGCGAAACGCTCGAGCTGGTCCGTCGAATCCGACAGCGATACCGCACCGTCGATGGAAATATTGTTGTCGTCCCAGAACACGATCAGCTTGTTGAGCTTGAGATGCCCGGCAAGCGAAATCGCCTCCTGGCTGATGCCTTCCATCAGGCAGCCGTCACCCACCAGCACATAGGTGTAATGGTCGACGAGATCGTCCCCGAACTTGGCATTGAGGATGCGTTCGGCGAGCGCCATGCCGACGGCGTTGGCAATGCCCTGGCCGAGCGGGCCGGTCGTCGTCTCGATGCCGGCGGCGTGCCCGTATTCGGGATGGCCGGCCGTGCGCGAGCCGAGCTGGCGGAAATTCTTGATCTCGTCGAGCGTGATGTCGTCATAGCCGGTGAGATAAAGCAGCGAATAAAGCAGCATTGAGCCATGGCCGGCCGACAGTACGAAACGGTCGCGATCTGGCCAGGACGGATGGTTCGGATCATGCTTCAGGAAGCGCGTATAGAGCACGGTCGCAATGTCGGCCGCCCCCATGGGCAGGCCGGGATGGCCGGAATTTGCCTTCTCCACTGCATCCATGGACAGGAAGCGGATAGCATTGGCCATCCGGTCGTGTTTTTCGCGTGTGGTCATGATCGCTCGCCAAACCCGGGGTTTCGGGGGCATCCGCCCCTCGGAAAAAAGCAAGCGGACACATAGCAGGCGCGCCACGTGAGTCAACAAAGCCTGGGACGGCATTCCCGGAAATCGCTATTTGAGCCGGATCGTTTCCTCGGCAATTACCTGATGGTCGGCGTCCAACACCGCCCGCCACACCATATTGCCGCAGCGAAGCGAAACCCTGCGCCGGCCGCTGTCGCCGCCCTGCCCATCCTCGACGCTGCTGATCACCTGACCTAGCCGCATGCGGCGGCGCAGTTCGTCCACCTGGATGGTGAAGCGTTCGGCCAGCAGATGCGGCTCGATGAAGAAATCACCCTTGGCGTCACGTTCCAGTTTCATTTCCCGCCTCGACGAATATGCCACAGCATGAACTCACTAACATATATTGACAATATATGTTTTAAACTGGAGAGTGCCGCCGATTCCGGATCGCGCATCGAGACCCGTGTGCGCAAAAAGCCTAGCAGCGGTTTGGCAGGCAGCCGGACGTGGGAAGGGATTGTAACGCGATCATGAGTGACCAGGCGCAGGCAACAAGGACAATGCTGGTCAACGGCGCGCTGCTGCCGGAAGAATTGGATGAAGCCATGATCCATGACGTCGTCCACGGCTTTTACGACCTGATCCGCAAGGATGCTCTTTTAGGACCCGTCTTCAACGGCGTCATCGCGCCCGATCACTGGCCGGCGCATCTCGCCAAGATGTGCGACTTCTGGTCCTCCACTCTCCTTCGTACCGGTCGTTTCGAAGGCCGACCTCTGCCCAAGCATCTGGCGATCCCGGGCATTGGCGAGGAACACTTCCGTCGCTGGCTGACGCTGTTTCGCGCCACAGTCACCCGGCTCTGTCCTCCGGATATCGCGGCGCTGTTCATGGACCGGGCCGTGCGCATAGCGCATAGTTTCCGGCTTGCCATCGCCTTCAACCGCGGCGAAAACACGCTCGAAATCAGGCCGATCCTGGAGGACAGCCTATGACACGACGCGCAATCCCCTGCTGCCGCATGGAAGGCAGCGACAGGCGAGAGGCAGGCTGATGCGGCTTACCTATTTTTCCGACTATTCGCTGCGCATGCTGATGTATGCAGCCTGCGCCGGCAACAGGCTTATCACTATCGAGGAAGCCGCGCGCACCTTCGGCGTGTCGAAGACGCATCTCAACAAGGTCGCCAACCTGCTGACCCGCCACGGCTATCTGCGGGCGGTGCGTGGGCGCACCGGCGGCCTGGCGCTCGGCCGCCGCCCCGAGGCGATCCGCATCGGCGATGTGGTCCGGCTGACGGAGCCCGATTTCGCGCTGGTGGAGTGCTTTGCCGCTGGCAACCAATGCGTGATCACCAACTCATGTCGGCTTTCCGGCGTGCTCAACGAGGCAATGGCCTCGTTCCAGGACACGCTCGATCGTTACACGCTCGCCGATATCGCGCTGCAACCACGCGATTTTCTGAGCGAACCGATACCCGCCAGGCACGGGCTCGAAGCGCCCGCCCCCGGCTGATCTACAGGGAGATCGATCGCTTCCGCCGTCCGCTGCGGGCTGCCGGCTGATTTTCCACGGTGTGATTTTGCTGACATGAGCGATATGGCCATTCCCCGCACCCGGCCGGGCAACTATCCCGCAATTCTGTCCTATGGTTTCCGGCCTTTCTTCCTCGTAGGCTCCCTTTATGCCGGCGGCGCGATCCTTTTCTGGTTGCCGCTGCTTCACGGCTATCTCGAAACATCGAGCCTGTTTGCGCCCGTCGACTGGCACGTGCATGAAATGCTGTTCGGCTATGTCGCGGCGGTCGTCACCGGCTTCCTGCTCACCGCGATACCGAACTGGACCGGGCGTTTGCCGGTGCAGGGACTGCCTTTGCTTGGTCTGGTCGTGCTCTGGCTCGCCGGCCGGCTGGCGGTTTTCTTCTCGGCCGAAATCGGCTGGCTTGCCGCCGCCCTTTTTGACTGCGCCTTCTTGGCAGCCGTGGCCGCCGCTGCCGGCATCGAAATTGTCGCAGGGCGCAACTGGCGCAATCTCAAGGTGCTGGTTCCGGTTTTGGTACTGCTGGCCGCCAATCTGCTGTTCCACCTCGAATCCCACTATTCGGGTGTCTCCGACTATGGCAGGCGGCTGGGCATCGCTGCGGCTATTGTGCTGATCATGGTGATCGGCGGGCGCATCATCCCGAGCTTCACGCGCAACTGGCTTGTGCGCGAGAATCCGGGCCGCCTGCCCATACCCTTCGATCGTCTCGACACGGTAGCCATCGTTGTTTCCGCGCTGGCGCTCGCCCTTTGGACATTTCTGCCCGACGCCGCCGTGAGCGGGGTTGCGCTGCTGCTTGCCGCGTTCCTCAACGCGCTGCGCCTTGCCCGCTGGGCTGGTGACCGAACCACGCGGGACCCGTTGGTGCTGATCCTTCATCTCGCCTACGCCTTCGTGCCGCTCGGACTGCTCCTGACCGGACTGACAGCCTTTGCTCCAGGCGCCATCATGCCCGCGGCCGGCATCCATGCCTTAGGCGCCGGCGCCATCGGCACGATGACGCTTGCCGTCATGGTGCGCGCCACCCTCGGCCATACGGGACAGGAATTGCGCGCCGGCAAGGGCGCCCGTGTCATCTTTGGCGCAATCATCATTGCGGCACTGGCGCGCATCGCGGCGGCCTTCGCCGACGCTCCAGACCTGCTTACCCACTTCTCCGCCTGCGCTTGGGCCGCCGCCTTCCTGGGCTATGCAGTGCTTTATGGCCCGGCGCTTTTTCGGCCCCGAATCCGCGGCTGACCAGCCTCCGACACCCCACAAAACACGATTGCGGGGGAAAGCTCGAATCGCTTTATTGACGGGTCGTTTTCACGGTGCCTAATGTTTCATGGATAAGTCGTTCTGAATGCGGACGATTCGGTGATGGGCGGGAGTTTAGACGGAGCCATGACCGGGGAAACGACACTCAAAGAAGTAATCAGCCGGCTCGGCAAGGCGATCGACGCGCTGGAGCACAGCGTTGCGGCGCGGCTGGAGCATGAGCAGGATTATCTGGAAGCAGAGGCCGAAGTGCAGCGCATGAACGCCGATCGCGGCAGGCTTGCGCAGGAACTCGACAATTCCGAAGCGCGCGCCGAAAGGCTGGAAGAAGCCAACAAGGAGGTCTCGCGCCGGCTGGTGACCGCCATGGAAACCATCCGCGCGGTGCTGGACAGGTAGAAGATGGCCCAGGTTACAGTCACGATCGACGGCAAGGCTTATCGGATGGCCTGCGATGAAGGCCAGGAAGAGCATCTGATCGGCCTTGCGGAGAATTTCGACCGCTACGTCTCGCATCTGAAGGATTCCTTCGGCGAGATCGGCGACCAGCGGCTGACCGTCATGGCCGGCATCATGGTCATGGATGAACTGTCGGAGCTGCGAAAGCGCGTCAAGGGCATGGAAAGCGAGATCCTTACCCTGCGCAAGACCCGCGACGACGCCCTGACCAAGGCCGACAAGAACGATGCGGCGCTGACCGGCGCGCTTGCCGGGCTGGCGCAGCGCATGGAAGATTTGGCCGACAGGCTGACGCCCAGGAAGCCCCCAGAGTCGCAGACATAAGTCGATCTCGCCCGCCCTGCGTCGTGGCATATCTGCGATTTCCGACAGCGTCATCCCGGAAGCCGAAGCGAAGCGGAGGCCATCCGGAAACCATTCCTCCACCTTTGCCGTCGCGGAAATGGCTCTCGCCTCTCGAAATCGCTTCGCTCCTTGGCCGGGGTGATGCGATATCTGCAAAGGCACACCCCGAAAACAAAAACGCGCCGGCCGAGGCCGACGCGTTTTGTGTTGTCGCAGGCGATCAGCCGGCCGGCTGGGCCTCGATGGTGCGCAGTGCCTGGGCCTGGCGCTTCGCCGCGGCCTTGACCGCATCCTGCACCTTCTCAAAGGCACGAACCTCGATCTGGCGCACACGCTCACGGCTGATGTCGAACTCGGAGGACAGCTCCTCGAGCGTCATCGGCTCGTCGGACAGACGGCGCGCTTCGAAGATACGGCGTTCGCGCTCGTTCAACACGGACATCGCGCCGGCAAGCATGCCACGCCGGTTCTCCAGCTCGTCCTGTTCGATCAGCATTTCTTCCTGGCTGTCGTGGTCGTCGACCAGCCAATCCTGCCATTCGCCGGATTCGCCTTCCGTCGCCCGGATCGGCGCATTGAGCGAAGCGTCACCCGACAGGCGGCGGTTCATCGACACCACCTCGGCTTCGCTGACGTTCAGACGCGTGGCGATCTCCGTGATCTGCTCGGGCTTGAGATCGCCTTCGTCGAGCGCCTGGATCTTGCCCTTGACCTTGCGCAGGTTGAAGAACAGCCGCTTCTGATTTGCGGTGGTGCCCATCTTGACCAGGCTCCACGAGCGCAGGATGTACTCCTGGATCGAGGCTTTGATCCACCACATGGCATAGGTTGCCAGGCGGAAGCCGCGCTCGGGCTCGAATTTCTTGACGGCCTGCATCAGGCCGACATTGCCTTCCGAAATGACTTCGCCGATCGGCAGACCATAGCCGCGATAGCCCATGGCGATCTTTGCCACGAGGCGCAGATGGCTGGTGACGAGCTTGTGTGCCGCCTTGGTGTCGTCGTGCTCCTGGTACCGCTTGGCGAGCATGTACTCTTCCTGCGGCTGAAGCATCGGAAAACGGCGGATTTCTTCCAGATAGCGGCTGAGGCCGCCTTCCCCGGAAACGATACTGGGTAGTGTCTGGGCCATGATAGCGCCCTCCCTCTTTAGCGAGTGTGCCCCCTGAAACAGGCAGGCCTATGACGTGGATGCATCATGCACTGCCACGTCAAACACCCTTATATAGGAACAAATCGGGAAAAGCACCCTTTTGTTCAACACGAAACAATGTGTCACGCCAAAGTGAACAATGGCAGTCAAGTTTGGGGCACAGGCTACAGCCGGCGAAAGCCCTCGACGATTTCGGCCATGTCCAACGGCATCGGTGCCGTGAGCCGCATCGGTTCACCGGTTGTCGGATGGCAAAAGCCGAGCAGTCCCGCATGCAGCGCCTGTCGCGAAAGTCCGCGCACCAGGCCCTGCAGCGGCTCGGGCAGGCGGTTCGCCTTGGTGCGGAAGGCCTGTCCGTAGTCGGGATCGCCGATCACCGGATGGCTGATATGGGCCATATGCACCCTTATCTGATGCGTGCGCCCGGTTTCCAGCCGGCATTCGACCAGCGCGGCCTTCACTGCATCCGCAGCCGTCTCGCCATAGCGCTCAAGCACCGTGTAGTGCGTCACCGCGTGACGTGCATCGCCACGTCCGGCCGGCACCACAGCCCGCCTCACCCGGTCGGCGGCACGGCCGAGCGGCGCATCAATAATTCCTGTGACCCGCGCGGGAATGTTCCAGACCAGTGCCAGGTAGGCCCGCTCCAGCTCGCCGCTGGCGCCGTGATCGGCAAAGGCGTCCGACAATGACTTATGGGCACGGTCTGTCTTGGCCACCACCATGACCCCGCTGGTGTCCTTGTCCAATCGATGGACGATGCCCGGCCGCTTGACCCCGCCTATGCCGGAGAGACTGTCGCCGCAGTGATGGATGAGTGCATTGACCAGTGTGCCGGTCCAGTTGCCGGCTCCCGGATGGACAACCAGGCCCGCCGGCTTGTTGATGACGATCAATTCGTCGTCTTCGTAAAGTATGTCGAGCGCGATCGCCTCGCCTCGAGGTTCTGCCGGTTCGGGTTCCGGTATGACGACCTCGGCACGATCGCCCTTCGCCATCTTGCGCTTCAACTCGTTTACCGTCGCGCCGTTCACCGTCACTGCTCCCTGCCGGATCAGCGCCTGCACGCGGTTTCGCGAAAAATCCGGCCCGAGTGCTGCGGCCAGCCACTGGTCGAGGCGCAGCCCTGCGGCATCGGCGCCCGCTTCCAGCGCTTTCAATCCGTGGCCGGCTTCGCTATCAGGGTCGCGCATCGTTCCATCCGGACAAGGGCATCATGGTCAAAACGGCGTCTGCCGCAGAAGGCGAAAAGGAACCGCTCGATCCCTCGGTCGAGAGAGTCCGGCGCAAGCTGGTGCGCTTCGTCGCCATCAATCTCGGCCTGCTGTTCATTGCCCTTATGGCGGTGCTGGCAGCCATTGTCTACAAATCCGGCTGGGGCAGCAGCCAAACGCCGGTCGCCGAGACCGCCGCCGTTCCCTCATCCGCCGAGGAGGCGTTCGTGGAAGCCGACATCGTGCTGCCGGCCGGCGCGAAAATGCTGACGCATTCGCTTTCGGCAGGCCGTATCTCCATGGATGTCGAGCTTGCCGACGGCAACCGCGCGATCTTCATCTACGATATCGCCGCACGCCGCATGATCGGGCGTCTGGCGATCAGGGCTGAATAGAAGATCGCCGCGAAAGGCGGTTGCATTTTCGGCGCCGCCAGCCTATACGCCGATCTTCCGCGCCCATCGTCTAGCGGTCAGGACGGCGCCCTCTCACGGCGCAAACAGGGGTTCGATTCCCCTTGGGCGTACCATTCCCTCCTCTTATCACTTGCCGATCGATCTTCTTGACGGCGCCGGACCAAATCTCGCCACAACTCGTGGGCAGGTGGCGGCATGCGCCGTTTTATGCAGAATGTTTTCGCAACCGCCACATTTGCCGGGCTGGCCGCCTGCGCCACACCGCCAGGTTCCATCGAGGCCAAGGCGGTGACCGACGGGCGTTTCGCCAATCTCGACTGCCCCCTGCTGATCACCGAACGCGACCACCGCATGACCATACGCGCGCTGCTGGAGGACGCCCAGAAGGAGCGCTTTCGCGCCGACCTCATCACCGGAGCGCTGACCGGGATGACCCAGTCGATGGTGCTTTCGCCGAAAGCGCGCGAAGAAAAAATCGCGGAAGTGAAAGGCGAGATTCTGGCCCTGAACCGGGAAATCACCGCCAAAAACTGCCAGTCCAGAATAGCCGGATGACGATGAGACGGAACGTTACGCGCGCGACCGCAACTGGTTTGCGGGCGCGGAAGTTGCCGGCCTTCGGTCGGATTGATATTTTCTCCGCGCGGGCAAAACAGGAGAGCCGACCATGGATCAGCGGCAGGCATCCAGTCCAGGAACCGGGCGTGCGTCTCGTATTGGTTTTTCCATCGGCCTCATCGTTTTAGCGCTTGGCTTCTCCGCGCAGGCCCTGGCCGATGAGGCCCGATTTCCGCTGGCTATCTCCGGGTTTTTCCTGGTCGATACTTCCGGTGAGCAGCGCGACCAGAGC
The DNA here is from genome assembly GCF_047739745.1 of Borborobacter xinjiangensis. NCBI lineage: Bacteria > Pseudomonadati > Pseudomonadota > Alphaproteobacteria > Hyphomicrobiales > Phyllobacteriaceae > Borborobacter > Borborobacter xinjiangensis. Next base: position 112,907 of record NZ_JBLLVA010000007.1, read on the forward strand.
GCCGAACATCGCGAACGCCTGAGGCAATTCGACAAAATCGTGCACGACGAGCTTTCCAAAAGCGACAGCATCGCACTGGTCGAGATGCAATGTCCGCTGCAGCGTTGCTCGCGGGACAATCTGACATTCGAGCAGCTTGTCGGCTTCGCCCGTGAGGCTGGCGCCAAATATCTTGCCATCGGCGCGATCAACAAGATGAGCACATTGGTTCTGTGGTCGCGCGTTGAAATCTACGATGTCGCGACAAGGAAGATGGTCATGAATCGCCTCTACACCTTTCGCGGCGACAATGACGAGGCGTGGCGCCGCGCGGCCCATTATACCGCCAGAGACGTGATCAAGGGTGCAGCCGCGCTTTAGGATCAACTAATATGACGCGTCTAAGCCAAGAACAACACATGTTGTGGAAAACCCCCGAATCCTTCGTATTGGTCTTCAACAAATTTTCCTCTGGCTCTACTGAACGATACTTGCTAATGCCTCGCTTGGTTTCCTGAGGGGGAGTTCATATGAGCGGCGGGAACATCAAGATTACCGTATGCGTCACGGTCCCGGATGAGGACGACTATTCGCCGGATGAACAGGCGGCAGGCGTCATAGACGGCCTTTCCCGAATGCTCTGCTACGATCAAGTGACGCTCGAAAGCGTCGAGTATGAACGTAAGATGCAACCGGACCTCAATGCCGCGAACAGGCGCTTCGGATAAAGCGCATCGGCGTTCTCTTCATTGAATTGAACGGCCAAGGCGCTAGTCCAGGTTGCTCAGTATCCTCCTCCGGCACAGCGCGCGCTCCTAAGCTCCTCTTCGCACCATTTCGCTTCATGACCCAATTCCGGCCGTTTTGTGCCGCGATTGTGACCGGCGTCGACCGCCAGCCGTTGTGAAGGACCGTATTTTGATGAGTGAAATGGCATGTCCGATGTCGGCAAAACACAGCCGACCCGAACTCGTTCACGCTGCGATGGCAGCGGTTATATGCGGTGGGCTGTTCGCAGTCTCCGGTTGTACGCGCACCTCCGACGGCTCGGTCGAATTCAAGGCCCCTTCGCTTGCTCCAGGTCTTCTGCGGCGCGGCACGGCAGCAGAGTCACGGCAGGCGGCCCCAATCGCCGTCGCACCTTTTCCGCAGGCGCCGACCAAACCGGCCGAGCGCGTTGCAGCGGCGAAACCGCAGCAAACGAAGCCAGTACGGCAAGAGCCACGCACCGTCCGTCCGCCGACGCCGCAACCCGTCGAACAATCGCAAAAGGCCCTGGCGTGCAGTGAGCGGACGCAGCCCGGCGGCCGCGTGAAGGTTGTCTGCGAATAGTTCTCCAGCTTTCGGCCTGCAGCTACCGCAGATTTGGACCGAAGCAGGCTGGATTGCTGGAAACGCGGCAGACGGCGTCGTAGCGATCCAAGCCGGAAAGCCGCACAATGCCGGCGAAGGAACCGGCAAACAGGGCCGACATCAGGAAAACGATTCCGAGCCGGGTAAGAAGCATCGAGCGAACTCCCGTCAGAGTCCGTCGCTCTTCGACGGACTGCACCCCAGCCGCCCGGGTTTACAAAGCATTCGATTCAATTACGAAAAGATTAATGGTTGCCGGCCAACGACCGGCAGGCAGCCATGACGACTGGCGATCAGCCTTCGTGCCAGGCCGAACGCAAGACCCGCAACCAGTTTTCGCGGCAAAGCTTCGCCAGTTCGGCGCCGCCATAGCCCGCGTCCTGCAATGCCATCACCAGGTTCTGGAGGCCGGCGGCGGATCCGATCTCACGCGGAATGAGCGCGCCATCGAAGTCCGAGCCGAGCGCGACCCCATCGATACCCACTTTATCGACGAGATAATCGATGTGCCGCACCAAATCGGAAAGCGGCGTCCCGGCGTTTTCGCGGCCGTCGGCGCGCAGCATGGTCACCGCGAAATTCAGCCCGACCAGCCCGTTTCTTTCGCGGATAGCGTCCAGTTGCCGGTCGGTGAGGTTGCGCGCTACCGGAACCAGCGCATGCGGATTGGAGTGGCTTGCCACCAGCGGCTGATCGCTGAGTTCGGCAATGTCCCAGAAACCCCGTTCGGTGATGTGCGACAGGTCGATCAGAATGCCTAGCCGATTGCAGGCCTTTACCAGCTCGCGACCTGCTTGCGTCAACCCTGGTCCAGTATCCGGGCTCATCGGAAAGGCGAAAGGCGTTCCGTGCCCGAAAATATTGTTGCGGCTCCACACCGGGCCGAGCGAACGCAGGCCGGCGGCATAAAATACTTCGAGCGCGGCAAGATCGGGACCGATCGCCTCGCAGCCTTCCATATGCAGCACCGCCGCGAATTTCTCTTCGCCAAGGGCCTCATGAATATCGTCACCGGAGCGACAAAGCCGCCAGCCGCCGGCGCGCTCCAGCCTGAGCGCGATCGCCGCCATTTCCAGGGCGGTGTCGAGCGAGGGCTCACGTTCGAGCGGGGCCGCCAACGGTGTGACGTAGTGACCCGCCGCATCCGGCCGCTTGAGCGCAAGATCGCCAGAAGGAACGTAGATCGCACACAGGCCCCCGACCAGGCCGCCGGCGCGGGCGCGGGGAAGATCGATGTGCCCCTGCTGCGTGCCCTCCATGAACTCGGCCACCACATCGCCACCGGCTTTTTCGCGTCGCCAAAGACGCAACAAAACATCGTTATGGCCGTCGAACACTGCGTGCATGCGATTCTTACCGTTTTCGAAAGGGGATGATGCAAATGCATCGGACGAGATCAAGAGGCAAGCGATCACGTCGGCCTCGGTTGGAGCAAATATGCTTTCTGTTTCCGCCAGACGCCGAAACGTGGCAACCAAGAAACAATTCCGATTTTCGGGCTGTTGGGATAGCCTCCTGACAGCAGGCTGTCAGGAGCCGCATGCCATTGTCTGGCTTACTGGCGTGCGTCGCCTGCTCGCCGTCTTTTAGTTCGTCACTGCGACCTGGGAAAAACTGAAGCGATGAGACGCGCCGACCGGCTCTTTCAGATCGTCCAGCATTTCCGCGGCGGCCGGCTGGTCACCGCGCAAAAGCTCGGCCAATGGCTCGAGGTCTCGGAGCGCACAATTTACCGTGACATTGCCGATCTTCAGGCGACCGGCGTGCCGATCGACGGCGAGGCCGGCGTCGGCTACATCATGAGGGAAGGTTTCGACCTGCCACCGCTGATGTTTACACGCGACGAAATCGTGGCGCTGGTTGCCGGCGCGCGCATGGTTCGGGCGTTCGGCGGAGCGGCGATGGCACGCGCCGCCGATGAGGCGCTGGTAAAGATCGGCGCGGTCCTGCCCGACGCCGAAAAGGACCGTATCGCCCGCACCGAAATCCATACGCCCATGTGGGTGGTGAGCGACGCCGCCCGCGCCGCGATCGACGTCATTGAACGCGCAGTGGAAAAGCGGGAAGTGCTGACATTCGATTATCGCGACGAAGCCGGCCGCGCCACTGCCCGCGATGTGCGCCCGCTCGGCCTATGGTTCTGGGGAAAGGTCTGGACGCTCGTCGCCTGGTGCGAAATGCGCGACGATTTTCGCGCATTCCGCATCGATCGTATCGAGAAGCTCGAACTTGCCGGCCGCACCTTCCGCCACGAGCGCGGCAAGCAGCTCGCCGACTTCTATCGACGCGTCGAGCGCAGCGAAGACGCTGCCTATATTTCTGGTCGCTCGACCGGGAGCTGAAAGCTGAGCCGCGCGGCGGGGCTGCGCCATCCCGGAAGCGCTCTACACCGTCATCCCGGAAGCCGGAGCGAAGCGGGGGCTATCCGGGACCCATTCCTCAACTCACCGCCTACTGCATGGCAGCGTCGCTGCCCTACTCCTCGTCCTCGTCGGCCTCGCGCCCCTTGAGCGAAGAGAGCTTGGCGAACACCGCGTCTGCATCGAGTTCCTTGTCTTCCTCGGCAGCCGCTTCGTCGCCCGGCTCCAGCCGCTCGGTCATGGAGGCCGGCAGCAGCGTATCTCCGGCGGCCGGCGCCGCTGGCTGGCCTCGCGAGGCGCGCTGCACCTCGATGTCGAGATCGATCTGCGAACACAGGCCAAGCGTCACCGGGTCCATCGGCACCAGATTGGCGGAGTTCCAGTGTTTGCGTTCACGAATCTGCTCGATCGTCGCCTTGGTGGTTCCGACCAGACGCGAAATCTGCGCGTCCTTCAGTTCGGGATGGTTCTTCACCAGCCAAAGGATTGCGTTCGGCCGATCCTGCCGCTTCGAAAGCGGCGTGTAGCGTGGCCCTTTGCGCTTGGATTCAGGCACCCGCACCTTCGGGTCCAAAAGTTTCAGGCGGTGGTTCACATCCTTCTCGCCCCGCGCGATTTCCTCGCGGCTGAGCTGGCCGGTCATGATCGGGTCCATGCCCTTGATCCCTTGCGCCGATTCGCCGTCGGCGATCGCCTTGACCTCGAGCGGATGCAGCGAGCAGAACTGCGCGATCTGATCGAAGGACAGGGCTGTGTTGTCGACCAGCCAGACGGCGGTCGCCTTCGGCATGAGGAGCGTGTTGGCCATGAAATAAAATCCTCTCGTTCGCCCGCGTCCCTTTACGCGGGCGGTGGTTTTAGAGCCACCAGAATGGGAAATCACGCCTCATATAAAGGCAAATCCGCCGCTTCGCAACGGAAATGGCAAGTCGCGTTTGCGATAGCCTTCAGCCCTTCATTGATTTCTCGAGCACATGGAAGATCCGTTCGTCGGCAGATTGGGCCACGTTGAAGCGCAAAAAGCCGCTGGCTGTCTGCGAATGGCTGAAGGCGTTGCCGGGGGCAAGCACGACATTTGCGGCGAGCGCCCGACGCGCGACATCGGCCGCGTCAATCCCCTCAGGCAGCCTGCACCAGAGAAACATCCCCGCTCGCGGCTCGATCCATGGCATGATGCCGATCGCCTTCAGCCGTGTGGCCGTTTCGTCCATGGCACGTGCCAGCCGCAGGCGCAGCAGATCCATGTGCTTGCGATATGCCCCCTCCTTCAGAAGCGCCAGCACCAGTTCCGCCGAAAGCCGGCCGCCGCCGAAGGACGTCGCTATCTTGAGATCGGTGAGACCTTCGATCCAGTTCGGCCGCGCCGCGATGAAGCCGCAGCGCACCGAAGCCGAAAGCGTCTTGGAAAAACTGCCGATATGGATGACGCGGTCAAGGCCGTCGAAGGCTGCAAGCCTCGGCGCCGGCGTATGTTCGAAGTCGGCGAAGATATCGTCTTCGATGACGGTCAGGTCGGCCTGGTCGGCGAGTTTCAGCAGCCGGTGCGCGACAAGCGGCGACAGGGTTGCGCCGGTTGGATTGTGAAGCGTGGAATTGGTGATGTAGAGGCGCGGGCGATGCGCAGCCAGCGCCTTGGCGAACAGTTCGATGTCGGGGCCCTGCGGCGTGTAAGGCACGCCGACGATGTTGACCCGATGCGCCCGCAGCAGCGCATGGAAATTGAAGTAGCAGGGATCGTCGACGAGCACCGTGTCGCCGGGCTCGATGAGAAAACGGCAGAGCAGATCGATCGCCTGGGTGCCGGATTCCGTCAGCATGATCTGTTCGGGCGAGGCCTCGATGCCATGGTCGCCGAGCCGCCGTGCCAAAAGCCGGCGCAATGGCAGAAGTCCTCGCGGCGTCCCATAGTCGGTGAGCACCGCATCATCAGAGCGCGCTAGCGTCCGCAGCGCGCGCCGCAAGGCCGGCTCCGGCATCCAAGATGGTGGGAGCCAGCCGCAACCTGGCTTCAGCACATCGCTTCCCGTTTCGAGGGACTGGCGCGAAACCCAGAGCGGATCGACCTCATGGTCGAGCCTTGGACCGATTTCCGCCAGCGCCAGCGGCGCGAGCGCGGCGCCGACATAGAAGCCGGAACCGGGGCGCGGCTTGATCAACCCCTCGGCCGAAAGCCGCTCATAGGCCTCCACCACCGTGGATTTGGAAACCTGCATGGTGCGGGCGAACGCTCTTATCGAGGGCAGCTTGGCGCCAGGGGTCAAGGTCCGCGCCGCGATGCGCTGCCTGATCGTCGCCATGACACTGCCGACAAGGGTTCCGCCATCCCCTCCACGAGCCGTCGAATCGTCCATCCGTACCGCCAGCTTGTCCATAACAGTTTGTAAGAACTGTACCTCACTGTCTCTGGAAACACCATGCTCCGCACTCGATAGAAGACGGAGGATTTCTGGAGCATGCGATGGACAAGACAGCGAGCGGATGGATCAACGGTTTTCTCGGGGTGCTGATCTTCAGCGGCTCGCTGCCGGCAACGCGCGTCGCGGTGCTTGAGTTCGATCCGGTGTTTCTGACAGTTGCCCGCGCGGTGATCGCGGGCATTCTCGGGCTCGCATTGCTGCTGGCCTTTCGCGTCCCCCGGCCCGAGCGCGGCGATCTCGTCTCGCTCGCCGTGGTGGCGCTCGGCGTGGTCGTCGGCTTTCCCTTGCTATCTGCGCTGGCGCTCGAACACGTGACCTCCGCCCATTCGATCGTCTTCATTGGCCTGCTGCCGCTGGCAACCGCCATTTTCGGCGTAGTGCGCGGCGGCGAGCGGCCTCGCGCGGCGTTCTGGCTGTTTTCCTGTCTGGGCAGCGCGCTTGTGGCCGGTTACGCCCTCACGCAGGGAATCTCGGCTTCGCCGGTCGGTGACCTGCTGATGCTCGGCGCGATTGTGGTTTGCGGTCTCGGCTACGCGGAAGGCGCAAAACTCTCCCGCCGGCTCGGCGGCTGGCAGGTGATTTCCTGGGCCCTGGTGTTGTCGTTGCCGGTCATGGCCGCGCTGATACCGGTGACCCTGCCTGTGTCCTTCCAGGATCTGAGCCGGCCGGCATGGGTCGGCCTCGCCTATGTGTCGCTGTTCAGCATGTTGATCGGCTTCGTGTTCTGGTACCGGGGCCTGGCGCTCGGCGGCATTGCCGCTGTCGGGCAATTGCAATTGCTCCAGCCGTTCTTCGGTCTGGCCCTCGCCGCAACCCTGCTGCACGAATCGGTGAGTTGGATCATGCTTGCCGTTACCGCCGCCGTGGTCGTCTGCGTTGCCGGCGCGAAGAAGTTCGCGGCTTGAGCTCTGGGCGGCTGGAAATCCGAGCACCGAAGCGCAGAAACAGCGCTGGCGATTGATTGGTGGATCGTGCGGAAAGCCAGTCCGGGGAGCCAGATGATGGTGCCCTTTAAGAACCGGAGCGCAGCGTACTCAAGTAGGTGAGCACCGGAAGCGCAGAAAGCGCCACCAGATGACCGCCGGAGTGGCTTTACGCGGGTCTAGGCCACGTCGAGAACGATCTTGCCTATATGCTCCCCCTCCTCCATCCGTTCATGCGCGCGCCAGGCTTCCTTGAGCGGGAAAATCATATCCATGACCGGAGCGACACGGCGGATGGCGAGCAGCGGCCAGACCTGCGCTTCGAGCGCGGCGGCAATACCGGCCTTCACCTCGACCGTGCGGGCTCTGAGCGTCGAGCCGGTGTGGATCAACCGCTTCAGCATGAGCTTTGAGAAATCAGCGCTGGCCACTGCACCGCCCTGAGTGGCGATCTGCACGATGCGACCCTCGATCGCCGCCGCCGAATAGTTTCGTGCGACATAGTCGCCGCCGACCATGTCGAGAATGACATTGGCGCCCTTGCCCTCCGTCACCTCCTTGACGACAGCGACAAAGTCCTCGGTGCGGTAGTTGACCGCGCGGTCGGCGCCGAGCTTCAGGCAAGCCTCGCATTTCTCGGGGCTGCCAGCGGTGGCGATGACGGTGGCGCCGAATGCGGATGCGAGCTGGATCGCCGTGGTGCCGATACCGGAGGAGCCGCCATGCACCAGCAAGGTCTCACCCTTCTTCAAGGCGCCGCGTTCGAACACATTGTGCCAGACGGTGAAGAAGGTTTCGGGAAGGGCCGCAGCCTCGCTGAAGGTGAAGCCGGCCGGCAGCGGCAGCGCATTGCTTTCGTGCACCTTGGCATATTCGGCATAGCCGCCGCCCGGTGTCAGGGCGCAGACGGTATCGCCGACGCGCCAACGGGCAACGCCCTCGCCGAGCGCCGCGACCTCGCCCGAGACCTCGAGCCCAGGTAGGTCCGAAGCGCCCGGCGGCGGCGGATAGGCGCCCTTGCGTTGCGCCACGTCGGGACGGTTGACGCCGGCGGCGCGGACGCGGATCAGAATTTCGCCAGCATCGAGGACGGGTATATCCCGGCGCTCCGGTTTCAGCACCCGCGGTCCGCCTGGCACTGAAATCGCCACCGCAGTCATCTTTTCAGGGAGTTTCTCGTCGCGCCTCATTCACACCATCCTTTCCGGGTCGTTGCTGCCCGGCATTTGCATCCTTGACGCTCCCTTATGTAGTCTGTTGCCGGTTCAGGCAAACCGCAGGGAGGGTGAAGATGGCAATCTTCGAAGACGAACCGGTAAAGCCCGCGGCCGCCCATGTCATCGGGCAGGATCTGGCGTTGCTGTCAGTGGCCGAACTCACACAACGCATTGACCTGCTGCGCGCCGAGATCGCCAGGCTTGAAGCCGAACTCAAGGCAAAGGACGCGACCAAGAACGCCGCCGAGGCGCTGTTTCGGCGCGGATAGAGCGGATTTGCAAGAGGATGTCGCTGATGCGCCGTTGAAAAGCCGGAAATCCGTTATCTTCAAGACTGCCCAGGGACGAATCGCCGGACAGACGCATGATTGCAGCCTACAGACCGATCCTTTCGCTCCTGCGCGGCACGGCCTTTCTCCTGGCGGCATCCGGCCTGCACAGCCTGCTTTTGCCGCTGCGCGGCCAGGCGGAAGGATTCTCCACCGCAGCCCTTGGTCTGATGGGCACGGCCTGGGCCGGCGGCTTCGTCGCCGGCTGTTTTTTTGCGCCGCGCCTGGTGCGAAGGGCTGGCCATGTACGCGCTTTCGGCACCTTTGCTGCTTCCGGCGCCATCATCGCGCTCCTGACCGGGCTGATGATCGGCGAAATCATCTGGATCGTGCTGCGGGCCTTCACCGGCTTCGTGATGGCCGGCGCCTTCATGGTGATCGAAAGCTGGCTCAACGAAAAGGCCACCAACGAGAATCGCGGCACGGTGTTCGGCCTCTACATGATGGTGACCTATGCCTCGATTATGGCAGGGCAGATGATCGTCGCCTTTGGTGACGTCATGTCGGCCTCGCTCTTCATGGTCACAGGCATTCTTTTCTGCCTGTCGCTCATTCCCACGGCCGTATCGACCGCCTCCCACCCGCAGCCGCTGCAGGATGTGGCGCTCGATCTCAAGGGGCTTTACGCCAACTCGCCGGTAGCCTCCGCCGGCTGCCTGCTGGTCGGGGTGGCCAACGGCGCCTGGGGCACGCTCGGCGCCGTCTATGGCTCGCGAATCGGCATTTCGACCGCCGAGATCGCCCTCATGATGAGCCTGGTGGTGGTTGCCGGCGCCGCCCTGCAAATGCCGGTCGGTCGCATTTCCGACCGTACCGACCGCCGCTTCGTGCTGGCCGCGGCCTCCGCCATCGCGGCCCTCGTCGGCATACTGATCTTCCTGGTCGCACCCCGCGCCGGCTGGCTGGTCATCGCCATGACGGCCGCCTACGGCGCCCTGGCCTATGCGCTCTATTCGCTCGCCGTCGCCCACGCCAACGATCACGCCAAGCCTGAGGATTTCGTCAAGATCTCGGGCGGGCTCCTGCTGCTTTACGGATTCGGCACGATGATCGGACCGGTCATCGGCGCGGCGCTGATGGGCTCGATGCGGCCGGAAAGCCTGTTTCTGGCAACCGCGCTCGCGCATCTCATCCTGGCTGTCTATACGTTGCTGCGCATCAGGCGCCGCGCGCCGGTACCGATCGAGGATCGCGAAGCCTTCATGACCCTGCCGTCCGAACGCGGCGTTACGCCGGAAGCGGTACGGCTCGATCCGCGCACACCTGAACAAGACGGTTGAGATCGGACCCGGATTGGCCCACAAAAAGCAATGGTCCAGTCCGACGCGTTCATGGCCATCGCCGATCCCAACCGCCGTCACCTCCTGGAGGAACTGCGCCGCGGCCCGAGGACCGTCAACGAGTTGGCCGCCGGAATGCCCGTCTCTCGTCCCGCCGTCTCCCAACACCTGAGGGTGCTGCTCGACGCCGGGCTGGTCAGCGTCCACAGCGACGGCACGAAACGGGTCTACGCCGTGAGCGTCGGCGGGTTCCTGCATCTCAACATCTGGCTGGATCAATTCTGGGAAAGCAGCGAAAGCTGATCCATCGCCAATTGGGACCGGCGATATTTACTGCCCCTATGCCTTGAGCAAGCCGAGTACCGGATTTCGCCGGCGTACGCCGGCGATTGTGCGCTTTGCGCCCGCACGACAAGCCGCACCGCTGCATTGTGCGAAAATCGATTTTTCGGGCCGAATGCAGGTGCCGCCGCCAATGCGGCGCCGGCCCGGAGCATTGGCCGCAGGAAAGCCGCAGCTTGCCTGCAGGCCAAGGACCGAAATCACGTTTTCCGGTGATCGCGGCCGCAGCCTTCGCCCGCGCTCCGGGCGCGGCTATATTGACCGAATTTTCAGTGGGTCGTGGCTTCCGCCTTGAGTTTCACAATCTCGTCCTTGATTGCCAGCTTGCGCCGCTTGAGAGTCGCGATTTCGAGCCCGTCGACCGAGGGATGGTTCATTGCCATATCGAGTTCGCGTTCGATGTCGCCGTGTTTCCGCTGCAACTCTTCAAGATGGTTGGCAAGAGACATGATTGGTTCTCCCTTTCATGGTTTCCTCGACTGTGCACCACAGGCGGCCCACCGCCAGACCCGCTCTGTGACGGCACGATGACAGTGTGCCACCAGATTGCTTGCATGTCGAATGCGTCATGGTAGCATTCCCTGAAGGCTTGAAATGTGCTATAGGCGGCGCGCCGGTGCAGATTGCGCATCCGGTCCCGCCCGGCGGCGTTTTTTGCGCCATAATCATTCTGCAGACGGTAGAGATGTCAGACCAGGAACAGACCGAGTATCGTCTTGAGTTTGCAAAATTGAAGCAGGAGCATGCCGACTTCGATGCGGCCATCAACGCGATGATCGCGACGTCGTGCGACCCGCTTCAGATCCAGCGCATGAAAAAGAAGAAGCTGCTGCTGAAGGACCGCCTGGCGAAGCTGGAAGACAAGATCATTCCCGACATCATCGCCTGATGGCTTGGTCGGCAAGCCAGCGCCGTTGCCTGCATGCCAGGATGCTTGCGGGACCATGTTCATTTAGTTAATTCGCCATCAGTCACGCCGTCATTCGCGGAGCAGGCATTTGGACAGACAGCGCGCCGACGTCGCCATCATCATGGGCAGCCAATCGGATTGGGAAACAATGCGCCATGCCGCCGAGACGCTGGAGGCGCTCGGCATTTCGCATCAGGCCCGCATCGTCTCCGCGCATCGCACGCCGCAGCGGCTCTACGATTTTGCCACAGGCGCGAAGGCCGAGGGTTTCAAGGTCGTGGTGGCCGGCGCGGGGGGAGCCGCCCACCTGCCCGGAATGACTGCCGCGCTGACGCCGCTGCCGGTCTTCGGCGTTCCGGTGGAATCGAAAGCCCTCTCCGGACGCGACTCGCTTCTGTCGATCGTCCAGATGCCGGCCGGCATTCCGGTCGGGACGCTGGCGATCGGCAAGGCCGGTGCCATCAATGCCGCGCTGCTTGCCGCGGCCGTGCTGGCGCTTTCCGACGAGGCGCTGGCCTCCCGCCTCGACGCCTGGCGCGCCGAGCAGACCGCCAAGGTCGCCGAACACCCGTCGGAGGCGTCATGAGCGCGCCGCTGCCCGCCGGTTCGACGATCGGCATCATCGGCGGCGGCCAGCTCGGGCGCATGCTGGCAATGGCAGCCGCGCGGCTCGGCTATCGCACGATCGTCCTGGAACCGCAGCCGGACTGCCCGGCCGCGCAAGTGGCCAACAGCCAGATCGTTGCGGACTATGACGACCGCTTTGCGCTCGACCGGCTCGCCCGCGCCAGCCATGTCGTGACCTACGAATTCGAAAACGTGCCGGTTTCCGCTGTACAGGCACTGGCCGATACCATCCCGGTCTACCCGCCGGCGCGCGCGCTCGAGATCTCTCAGGATCGCGTGACGGAGAAGACATTTCTCAACGGCAGCGGAATACCGACCGCCGGCTTCCGGCCCATCGACAGCGATGAAGATCTGCGCCAGGCCCTGGTCGCCTTCAACGGCACCGGCGTGCTGAAAACCCGTCGCCTCGGTTATGATGGCAAGGGCCAGCGCCTGCTGCGCAACGCCACCCCCTCCGAGGCGGATGGTTCCTATGTCGCAATGGGCAATGTGCCGCTGGTACTCGAGGCGTTCGTGTCCTTCGACCGTGAGATATCGATTATCGCCGCGCGCGGGCAGGACGGCGCGCTTTCCGCCTATGATCCCGCCGAAAACGTGCATTGCGGTGGCATATTGGCGAAGTCGACCGTGCCGGCCGCCATTTCAGCGAACACCGCCAATGCGGCGGAGGATGCCGCCTTCGCCATCCTCCAATCGCTGAATTATGTCGGTGTCATCGGCGTCGAATTCTTCGTCCTCCCCGATGGCTCGCTGCTCGTCAACGAAATCGCGCCGCGCGTTCACAATTCCGGCCACTGGACCGAGGCGGCATGCGTGATCTCGCAGTTCGAGCAGCACGTTCGCGCCGTAGCCGGCCTGCCGCTCGGCACGACAAGCCGGCATTCCGATTGCGTGATGCAAAATCTGATCGGCGATGAAGTGTCGGGCGTCGACACGCTTTCGCGCGAACCCGAACTGATGCTCCATCTCTATGGCAAGGCCGAAGCGCGGCCCGGCCGCAAGATGGGTCATTTCACGCGTCTGACGCCTCGCGGCGGTTGACACGGCCAAGCACGCTGGTTTAAGAGCCACCCACATGTTTGGCGCGCTCGCGGGCGCGCTTTTTGATTGGGCCGACTGGCCGATTTCGACAGGCAAGACCATGAAGATCAAGAACTCGCTCAAGGCCCTTCGGACCCGTCATCGCGACAGCCAGCTGGTTCGCCGCAAGGGCCGCGTCTACATCATCAACAAGTCCGCACCGCGCTACAAGGCGCGCCAGGGCTGAGCCTTCCGCTCACGCGAATTTCAGTTTGACGTTCCGCTGCCGGGGAATAGATTCTCTGGCATGCGGAGCGTATTTGCGTTTTTTCTTTCCATCGTCCTGACGGCGGCCTTGCCCTTCTGCGCCAATGCGCAATCCGGCCTCGAGGTGCCCCTCCAGGCGGCCGCCACATCCGAAAGCAAGCTGGACGCCCTGTTTCGGGAATTGAAGCGCGAGCGCAACGAGCGTGCCGCCGCGCGCATTGCCGCTCGCATCCAGGAGGAGTGGAATAATTCCGGAAGCGCCTCGGTCGACCTGATGATGCTGTGGTCGCAAAAGGCAATGGAAGCGAAAGAGTTCAGCATCGCCTTAGACTTCCTCGATCAGGTCGTCACCTTGCTGCCGTCCTACGCCGAGGGCTGGAATCGCCGCGCCACCGCGCATTTCATGATGCACAGCTTCGATAAGTCGATGGCCGACATCGAGCATACGCTGCGATTGGAGCCGCGCCACTTCGGCGCGCTTGCCGGCATGGCTCAGATCATGAGCGTCCGTGGCAACAAGGCGTTGGCGCTCAGCGCCTGGCAGCGCGTCCTCGACATCTACCCGATGATGCGCAGTGCCCAGAACGAGGTCGCGACCCTATCCGAGGAACTGGCCGGCGAGGGCATTTGAACCGAACGGCCGTAGGAATACCGTCGAGGCCGCGCCTCCCGCTCTGGCAATCTTTTTCTGCCGCGACCTAAGCCGGGCGAGGCTTCAGGCGCCGCCTGTCCCGTCCGCCCCGATATAGGCGATGCGCAACATATTGGTGGCTCCGGGCGTGCGCAGCGGCACGCCGGCCGTGATGATGACCCGGTCGCCGGCCGTGCCGAAGCGCTCCTCGAAGGCGATGCGGCAGGCACGGTTGACCATGTCGTCGAGATCGATGGCATCTTCGGTGACGACGCAATGCGTGCCCCACACCAGCGACAGACGCCGCGCCGTCTCCACCACCGGCGACAGGGCGATGATCGGCACCTGCGGGCGTTCGCGCGCCGCGCGCAGGCCCGTCGTTCCGGATGCGGTGTAGGTGATGATGGCCGAGAGCTTCAGCGTTTCGGCGATCTGGCGCGCCGCCAGCGAGATGGCGTCGGCGCCCGTAGCCTCCGGTGCTGAACGCTGCGCATTGATGATATCGGCGAAGGTCGGGTCCTGCTCCACCTGCTCGGCGATGCGGTTCATCGTCGCCACCGCCTCGGCCGGATAGGTGCCGGCAGCCGATTCTGCCGACAGCATGATCGCGTCGGCGCCCTCGAAGACGGCCGTCGCGACATCGGAAACCTCGGCGCGCGTCGGCACCGGGGCGGAGATCATCGATTCCAGCATCTGGGTGGCGACGACCACCGGCTTGCCGGCGCGTCTTGCCGCGCGCGTGATCTGCTTCTGGATGCCGGGAACGGCTTCCAGCGGCATTTCCACGCCGAGATCGCCGCGCGCCACCATCAGCGCGTCCGATAGTTCGATGATTTCGGCAAGCCGCGACACTGCTTGCGGCTTCTCGATCTTGGACATCAGATGTGCCCGGCCGCGCGCGATCTTGCGCACTTCGGCGAGATCCTCCGGCCGCTGGATGAAGGACAGCGCGATCCAGTCGACGCCGGTGGCCAGCACCGCATCGAGATCGGCCCGGTCCTTCTCGGTCAGCGCACCCACCGGCAGTTCGGTGTCGGGCAGGCTGACGCCCTTGCGATCGGAGATCTTGTTGCCGGCAACGACGACGCAGACGATCGACTTGCCGTCACAGGTCAGCGCTTTGAGCTCCAATCGCCCGTCATCGATCAGCAGCCGGTGACCGGGCTGGACCGAAGCCAGGATTTCGGGGTGCGGCAGATGCACCCGTCTGGAATTTCCCGGTTCGGTATTGTCGTCGAGGGTGAATTCCTGCCCGATCTCCAGCGTCTCGCTGCCGTTGAGGAATTTGCCGACGCGCAGCTTCGGCCCCTGCAGGTCGGCGAGGATGCCGATCGGCCGGCCGACCTTGGTTTCCACGGCACGGATGAGCCCGACCAGCTCACGCATCAGCGCGGGCGACGTATGGCTCATATTGATGCGGAAAACATCGGCGCCGGCTTCGAAAAGCTTGCGGATCATCTCCTCGGAGGACGAGGCCGGCCCGAGGGTTGCGAGAATCTTTACCTTGCGACTGCGTCTCATGGAGAATTGGTTCCCGTGACGGCGGCAGTGCCGTCCGTTGCGGGCTCGTCGGTCAGTTGGACCATCCAGCTTGCCTGTTCGCCCGTGTCATATTCCTGAAAGCCGGCGCGCTGGAAACCGCGGGCGACGCAATCGGTCACGCCCGCAATCTTGAACTCTTTTTCGGCAACGCACATGTTGATCGGACCGTCCCAGCGCCCGCCGCGCTCAGCGTCCTCGGCATAGAGATAGTAGAAGCGCGACGACAACGGTCCCTCGATCAGCGTCTTGCAGGTCGAGCCTTCGATGTGCCACCAGCCCTCGGTGATCCAGCCGGCCTTCGCCCGGTAGCCGATCCCCACGCCGACCAGATTCTGCGTTGCGTTGCAGACCCGGAAATCTGCCTGCGCAACCGTGACGCCGGCGGCTGAAAACACTGGAATCGTCACAAAAAACAGCAACACAGTCCATGCGCGGCGAATATGCGCTGGCCAGGCGAAACCCATCCTCGATTCTTTCTCGGTTCGGTGCTGCATGATCTGACGCCCTTTTCGGAAAAGTCGGGACGCATGTCAACGCGTCCAGCGCCGCAATCCAATCGATTTAGACACCTCATTGGCGCGCGATTCTTCGCCCCTCCCAGACTTGGGTCAAAAGATTGGCTGAAGTGCGGCGTTGCATGTCCTCTAACTTCATGAAATGACGGGCCTATCCTCAATTTCCCCTGCCTCAGGAATGCTAGTAGCCGATGACGCGATCCGCAGTTTTTGCCCCCTTCGAGCTCATCGAGGGCGACCGCAAGCGGGGTATCGTCCTTCTTGGCGACCACGCCAAGCGCGACCTGCCGGAGGAATATGGCGACCTTGGCCTGCCGGCCGGAGAATTCGAGCGCCATATCGCTTATGACATCGGTGTCGAAAGCGTCACGCGCCGCCTTGCCGAACTTACCGGCGCGCCCGCCCTGCTTGCCAATTTCTCGCGACTGCTGATCGACCCCAATCGCGGCGAGGACGACCCGACCTTGATTCGCCAGCTTTATGACGGAACGATCGTGCCGGGAAACTACCCGATGGCCCCGGAAGAGCGCGAGCGCCGGCTCGACCGCTTCTACCGGCCCTATCACGATGCGGTCGGGGCGCTGGTCGCCTCGGTGGCGCAGGAGAGCGGCACGGCTCCCTTCATTTTTTCCGTCCACTCCTTCACCCCAGTCATGCAGGGCCACGTCAGGCCGTGGCATGTCGGCCTGCTCTGGGACCGCGATGATCGGGCGATCGCGCCGCTGATCGAGCTTCTGGCCGCCGACCCGGCAGTGGTCATCGGCAACAATGAGCCCTATGACGGGGCGCTGCGCGGCGATACGATGTTCAGGCACGGGACGGCAAACGGCTACGCGCATGTGCTGGTGGAGATCCGCCAGGACCTGATCGCCGAGGAACGCGGTGCCGACGATTGGGCCAAGCGGCTCGCCCCGATCGTTGACGCGGTCAACGCCCGGCCCGATATACACCGGGTCAGCCATTTCGGCTCGCGCACCGGACCGGTGTGAGCCGCAAGGATCAGCCGTTTGAAGGAGAATGCCATGACCGAACTCAATGAGGAGCAGAAGCGCGCATTCGAGGCGGCGGCTTTCAGGCGGCTTGTCGAGCACCTGCGCAGCCGCAGCGACGTGCAGAACATCGACCTGATGAACCTCGCCGGCTTCTGCCGCAACTGCCTGTCCAACTGGTATCGTGACGCGGCCGGCGAAGCCGGCATCGAGCTTTCCAAGGATGAATCCCGCGAAATCGTCTACGGCATGCCCTATGCCGAGTGGCAGGCCTTGCACCAGACGGAGGCGTCCGAGGCCAAGAAGGCCGAGTTCGAAGCGCGCCGTCCGAAGGACCATTGACGTCAAAATCGAGCCTTTTTTCTCCGCTTGACCCTCGAAGCTTGCTGAGGCATCGAACCCCAGCCCTTCCGGCCGCGCGAGTCGCGGCCCCCTTTCATCCGGAGAAAGACTACCAATGGCCGACGAGATCACCGAAACCAGCCAGACCGTTGCCGCGGGCCAGTTGCGGGCCTTCATCGAGCGCGTCGAGCGCCTCGAGGAGGAAAAGCAGACGATCGCCGACGACATCAAGGACGTGTTCGCCGAGATGAAGGGCACCGGCTTCGACACCAAGGCGGTGCGCACGATCATTCGCTTGCGCAAGAAGGACCAGGCCGAGCGGCAGGAAGAGGAAGCGATCCTCGACCTCTATATGGCCGCGCTCGGCATGGAATGAGCGCGGTCAGGAAGGCTGGAACTTCAGCGCCACGCCGTTGATGCAGTAACGCAGGCCGGTCGGCGGCGGGCCATCCTCGAAGACATGTCCGAGATGGCTGCCGCAGCGGGCGCAATGGACCTCGGTGCGCACCATCCCGTAACTGCGGTCGGTCGTCGTCTCCACCGCGCCTTCCAGCGGATCGTTGAAGCTCGGCCATCCCGTGCCGCTTTCGAATTTCAGCGTCGAGGCGAACAGAGGCTGGTCGCATCCGGCGCAGATGAACGTGCCGGCGCGCTTCTCGTGCAGCAAGGCGCAGCTTCCCGGCCGTTCGGTACCGTGTCCGCGCATGACTTCGTATTGCTCGGGCGTGAGGCGTGCCCGCCACTCTGCGTCGGTGCGGGTGACCGGATATCGATGCGTTTCCATGATGCTTCGCCTTTTTGAGATTTGCCGCAAATGTAGTGCCTCGGCCGCCATTCGGCAAACGACGCCGGTCGATTGCGCTCACCACTGGCGCGATGCCGTGCCGCGCTCTATATTTGGCCTGACGGTCTGTGCTTCGCGGCAGGAGAACATTCCCCGGGGCCTTAACGATCCTTAGGGAGCTGTCCCTGGGAAGACCCGTGGGTTTTCCTACACGGCGCCCACCTACTTTGTAGGTTCCCGGGATCGCCTCTCCACCGGTTGTGTGGATCGTCGCCCGCCCTTGCGAAGCGATTTTGTCGTTCTCGCCATCGTCATCCGGAAACGTCGCGTCCGCGATGCCATTTCATGCCATTTTCCCGTAGCCGCACAGCATCAAGGGGACGCAATGAACGATTTGAAGGCAATCAAGAAGCAACTGCGCCTGGAGACGCTTGCCCGCCGCGATGCGCTGCCGCTGGACTGGCGCATCGAGGCCTCGCTAAAGATGGCCGAGACCGCGGCTACGATCCAGTTCGAACCGGGAACCATCGTCTCCGGCTTCTGGCCGATGCGCTCCGAGGTCGACGTGCGGCCTCTGATGTTTGCCTTGCGCGAAAAGGGCGCCCGGCTCTGCCTGCCGGCAATACTCGACAAGACCACTATCGTGTTTCGCGAATTGGTGCGCGGCGCCGAAATGATCGAGATGGGATACGGCACCACCGGACCCGGCGAGGACGCCGCCGTGCTCGATCCGGCGCTGATGCTGATACCGCTCGCCGCCTTTGATCCGCGCGGCCATCGTATCGGTTACGGCGCCGGCTATTACGATCGGGCCATCGCCAGGCTTCACGACCTCGGTATGAAGCCGCGCATGATCGGCATCGCCTTCGACTGCCAGCAGGTGAATTATGTGCCGGACGAGCCGCATGATGTGGTCATTCCCGAAATCCTGACCGAAAGCGGCCTGCGCCGGTTTGGCGACAGCTTTTAGCGTGAATTGATTCCTCCGCCAGCATCCCTGAAATATTGTCGCGGCCGATGATCTTGTCGTGAAGCCGGCAAGTTTCTATTGCGCTGACCTTCGGTTGGGGATCATGGTCCGGATTATTATCCGGCATGGAAACCCGTGCCGGAAGAACTGCCATACGCTGCATGACATCATCAGAAGTCATGCGCGTTCCTGCCCGGCTTGAGGACCCACCGACATGAGACTTCTTTTCCTAGGCGACATGGTTGGAAAGAGCGGCCGAACTGCCGTCTGGGAGCGTCTGCCGGGGCTGATCGGCGACTTTCGACTCGATTTCGTCATCGTCAATGGTGAGAACGCAGCCGGCGGCTTCGGCATTACCGAAGAGATTTTCCGCCAGACGCTGAATGCCGGCGCCGATGTGGTGACCACCGGCAACCATGTCTGGGACCAGCGCGAGGCGCTGGCATTCGCTCCCCGCGAAGAGCGCTTCCTGCGCCCCGCCAATTTCCCGAAAGGCACGCCGGGGCGCGGCTCTGGCCTCTACATTGCAAAAAACGGCGCGCGCGTGCTGGTCGCCAACATCATGGGTCGCGTCTTCATGCATCCGGAGTTGGACGATCCGTTCCGCGCCGCCGAGAAGGAACTCGCCGCCTGTCCGCTCGGCGAGCAGGCGGACGCGGTCGTGATCGATTTCCATGCCGAGGCGACATCCGAGAAAATGTGCTTCGGCCATTTCGTCGACGGGCGCGCCAGCCTGGTCGTGGGCACCCACACGCATCAGCCGACCGCGGATCACCAGATCCTCAATGGCGGCACCGCCTATATTTCGGACGCAGGCATGTGCGGCGACTATGATTCCTCGCTCGGCATGGATAAGGAAGAGCCGCTCCACCGCTTCCTGTCGAAAGTGCCGAAAGGGCGCTTCGAAGCAGCCCCGGGGCCCGCGACGATCTGTGGCCTCGGCGTCGAGATTTCCGACCGCACGGGCTTAGCCGAAAAGATCGCGCCGTTGCGGCTCGGGCCGCGGCTCGAAGAAACCGTGCCTTCCTTCTGGGCGTGACGTTGACGCGGGCCGGGCGGCTACCTACTTCTGCCGAAACCTGCCTTCTTACCTTCCGTTCACACCACCGGGGACCCGTCACAGATGCCGATCATCGACTTTCTGGCACCACATTTCGCCTTTGTGAGTGACCCCACAGCCTGGGTAGCCCTGCTGACGCTGGTCGTGCTCGAAATCGTGCTCGGCATCGACAATCTGATCTTCATCTCCATTTTGACCAACAAACTGCCGGCCCACCAGCAGTCGCGGGCACGTAAGCTCGGCATTGGCGCCGCGCTTCTGATGCGGCTGGCATTGCTGGCGACGATTTCGATCATCGTGCAACTCACCACGCCGGTGTTCACGGCCCTTGGACATGGATTCTCCTGGCGCGACATGATCCTGATCGCCGGCGGCCTGTTCCTGGTCTGGAAGGCGACCAAGGAAATCCATCATTCCGTCGATCCCATGGATCACAAGGATTCCATGGTCGGCGACACGCTGAAGGTCTCCATGGGGGGCGCCATTTTCCAGATCCTCCTGCTCGACCTGGTGTTCTCGATCGACTCGATCATTACCGCCGTCGGCATGACCGACGAGATCGTCATCATGTATATCGCGGTGATCGCGGCTGTCACGGTGATGCTGGTGGCAGCCGATCCGCTGGCGAAGTTCATCGCCAAGAACCCCACCATCGTCATGCTGGCGCTCGGCTTCCTGCTGATGATCGGCATGACGCTGATCGCCGACGGCATGGGCTATCATGTGCCGAAGGGCTACATCTACGCCGCCATGGGCTTCTCCGCCCTGGTGGAGGGGCTCAACATGCTGGCCCGCAGACGCAAGGCGAAGCACGAGCCGGGAGAGTAGGCAGCGGGCGCCTTGCGGCGCCCGTTTTTCATTTGTCCTCGCTGGAGGTCGGCAACTCGCCGCGCATTTCGCTCGGGTAAAAGCCTTCGCGCAGATTGATGCCGTATTCGAGCCAGGCCTTCATGCAGGACAGCATCTCCGCCCAGCCTTCGCAATTGCCGTAGGAGGCGTGACGGCCGGTTTCGTCCTCGCGCCATCCGGACTCGGCGATCGTCACGAAGGTGGCGCCATCGTCGAGCGGCTTGAAGGTCATCTCGATCCTCGTCTTGTAGCGGGGCTCGCTTTCCGGCCCGTCCCAGCGCAGCACGATGCGCTCCGACGGCACCACCTCGTCCACTTCCACCGGCACGGACTTCCACCACGTAACCGTCGTGCCGGCAACGAGCGGCGCGCTGGCGCCGCCAAGCGTGGTGAAATAGGCGCTGAGCTTTTTCGGATTGACCACCGCGTCGAACACTTCGGCAACCGGCTTGGCGATGCGTCCCGATACCTTGAATCCCAGAGACATGGGTTATCTCCCTTCCTTGTCTATGCGTTCATAGTGTTATAAAAATATAACATGTCAAGCGAATCGGAAGACGACCGTGTTTTCAAGGCTCTGGCCAACAGCCGCCGGCGTGCCATGCTCGATTGCCTGAAGGACGGTCCGAGAACCACGGGCATGCTGTGCGAGACCTTCCCCGACATGGACCGCTGCACCGTGATGCAGCACCTGAAGGTCCTTGAGGACGCCGAATTGATCGTCGCCCGACGCGAGGGACGCGAGCGTTGGAATCACCTCAACTCATTGCCGATCAAGCACATTCATGACCGCTGGATCAGCGAGTATGCAGCACATGCGATGAATATTCTCGACCGCCTGAAATCCGATCTGGAAGGATGACCGGACCCGCTCAGATGTCCTTGCCGCCGGGCTCGGGAATGAGCATCGAGCGCTCCTTAAGCCATGGGTGGATTTCTACCGCTTCGCGCAGTGCCTTCTGGCCGGCTTCCATCCGCCCTTGGCGCATCAGCACAAGTGCCCTGCCCGAGAGCGCCGCGAAATGCCTCGGCTCGAGCTTCAGCGCCTGCTCGACATCCTCGAGCGCGCCGTCGAAATCCTCCCGCAGGAAGCGGATGAACGCCCGCTGGTTCCAGGCCTCGGCATAGGTGGGAGCGGCCGCGACGACGCCGTCCAGCAGCTTCAGCGCGCGCTCGTAGTCGTAGGATTCCCGGGCATCCATCGCCTGCTTGACGGTGCGGGCGATATCCGGCGTCGGCGCTTCGGCCATCCACATTTCCCAGATCGCGTGTTCGATCGCCCGGCCCTCGGCTTCGGTGCGCGCCTTCTTCAATTGATCGAAGAGACGGTCGCGATGCGTCTGTTCCGTACGTTCGGTTTCGACGGGTTCGACCGCGCCGGCCCAACCCGCAGGCGAAAGTAGCGACGTGGCCACCAGAAGCACATAGGTCAGACCGAAATGCGGATTCATCCCAAACCTCGAGCCCCGAGCGTATGCCGACTTCAGGCGGACAGTTTAGCGCAGAATCCGCGAAATCGAAATTCCGGGCGCCTTGCAGGAGACGCACTGCAGCGCCGTGCCCTTCTGGACGTAACACGCCAACCTGGTTTATAAGCGCCGCCATTCCAGCGACAGCGCCGCGCGTCCGGTCGGGTGCGCCACGGACGCTCAGAACCGACGCATAGTCTCTTGCGAAAATCGGTGACGGTTTTTTAGGCCTGTGCGCTAGCGACACGAAGACGAAAAGGGGTCCCATGGCCGGCCATTCACAATTCAAGAACATCATGCACCGCAAGGGCCGCCAGGATGCGGTCCGTTCGAAGATGTTTTCCAAGCTGGCGCGCGAGATCACCGTCGCCGCCAAGGCAGGTCTACCCGATCCTGCGATGAACCCGCGGTTGCGGCTGGCGATCCAGAACGCCAAGGCCGAATCCATGCCCAAGGACAACATTCAGCGCGCCATCAACAAGGCAGCGGGCGGCGAGGCGGAAAATTACGAAGAAGTGCGCTATGAGGGCTACGGGCCGGGCGGCGTTGCCGTTATCGTCGAAGTGCTGACCGACAACCGCAACCGTTCCGCCTCCAATGTGCGCGCCGCCTTCACCAAGGCCGGCGGTGCACTCGGCGAAACCGGCTCGGTGGCCTTCATGTGGAACCGGGTGGGTGAAATATACTATCCGGCGGCGGCCGGCAGCGCCGACAAGGTCATGGAGGCCGCGATCGAAGCCGGCGCCGACGACGTCGAGACCGACGAGGACGGCCACACCATCATCTGCAGCTTCGAAAATCTCGGCGACGTTTCCAAGGCGCTCGAAGCGGCGCTCGGGGAAGCCGAATCCGTGAAGGCGGTCTGGAAGCCGCAGAACAACATCCCCGTCGACGAAGATCGCGCGCAGTCGATCCTGAAGCTCGTCGCGACGCTCGAAGACGATGACGACGTGCAGAATGTCTACGTCAATTTCGAGGTGGACGAGGCGACCATGGCCAAGCTCAGCGCCGAATGACCGAAGTTCCCGCGCCCAGGGCACGCATCACGATCACCTATTGCACCCAGTGCATGTGGCTTTTGCGTGCCGGCTGGATGGCGCAAGAGCTTCTCTCTACATTTGGCCAGGACCTGGGCGAGGTGGCGCTGGTGCCCGGCACCGGCGGCATCTTCACCGTCGCCTGCGACGGCGAACTGATCTGGGACCGCAAGCGCGACGGCGGCTTTCCCGAGGCGGCGAAACTCAAGCAGCTTGTCCGCGACCGCATCGATCCCGGCCGCGATCTCGGCCATTCCGACCGCAAATAGGCGGCCATCACCGCTTCGAACCAACAAAAAAACCCGCCTCGAAAGGCGGGCTTTTTTATGATCCTTGCGATGGCGCGGCTTAGATGCCGAGGCCTTCGTAACGCTTCTTGAACTTCGAGAGGCGGCCACCGCGATCGACCAACGTCTGCTGACCGCCGGTCCAGGCCGGGTGCGTCGAAGGATCGATGTCGAGGTTCATCGTGTCCCCTTCCTTGCCCCAGGTCGAGCGGGTCAGGTATTCGGTGCCGTCGGTCATGACGACCTTGATGGTGTGGTAGTCGGGATGGATATCGCTCTTCATCGGTCTGTTCCTGGATGCGCCATGCGGCCCGGCGCCTGCCCTGCGGCGATGCGCCTCTTTTGAAAACTTGAAGCCGCAGCTATTGAGAAGCCACGGCTTTCAAAAACGGTCGGCGTGCCTATACAACAGGCCAAATTGAATCACAAGGCCGCAACCCGGCACTTTCACGCGATGCGGCCAAGGGGACTGACACGATGGCGCAGACAGCGCAGACCGCGCAGGAGGCCCGCCGGCGTTCATTGAAGCCACTGCGGCGGCTGTCGCCCTACATCACCCGCTATCGCGGGCTGGTGGTCGGCGCGATCGTGTCGCTCATCCTGGCGGCGGTAACGACGCTCACACTGCCGATAGCCGTGCGGCGCATGATCGACCACGGCTTCTCGACTTCCGATTCGAGTTTCATCACCAACTATTTCGCCATGCTGTTGGCGGTGGCTGCTGTGCTCGCCATGGCTTCCGCCAGCCGCTACTACTTCGTCATCACGCTTGGCGAGCGCATCGTGGCCGACATCCGCCGCGACGTTTTCATCCACGTCACCCGCCTGTCGCCCTCCTTCTTCGACACGGCGCAGTCGGGCGAAATCGTTTCGCGTCTTACCGCCGACACCACGCAGGTTAAATCCGCAGTCGGCGCCACCGCATCGGTGGCCTTGCGCAACGTCATTCTCGGACTTGGCGCGCTCACCATGATGGTGGTGACCAGCCCCAAGCTTTCCGGTCTCGTCATCGCCGCCATTCCGCTGATTGTGCTGCCGCTGGTCGCTTTCGGCCGCTCGGTGCGCCGCAAGTCGCGCGCCGCCCAGGACACGCTGGCTGACGCTACCGCCTATGCCAGCGAGCAGATCGGCGCGATGCGCGTGCTGCAGGCCTTCACCAACGAAAAACTGGTGACGGGCCGGTTCGCACATTCGGTGGACGTGGCCTTCGAGGCGGCGCGCTCGTCGGTGTTCGCGCGCTCCTTCCTGACCTTCTTTGCCATCTTCACCATTTTCGCTTCGGTGGTGGCGGTGCTGTGGTTCGGGTCGCGCGACGTGCTGGCGGGAACGCTGTCGCCGGGTACGCTCGGCCAGTTCCTGCTCTATTCGGTATTTGCCGCCGGCGCCCTCGGCGCGCTTTCGGAGGTCTGGGGCGAACTGGCGCAAGCAGCAGGTGCGGCCGAGCGGCTGACCGAGATCCTGGCGGAAGTCCCGGCCATTGCCATGCCCGCCAACCCGCAAGCCCTGCCGAAGCCCGCCCAGGGCCTGCTCGAATTCCGCAACGTGTCGTTCGCCTATCCGGCCCGCCCGGACAAGCCGACGCTACATGAGGTGAGCTTCACCATCAACCCGGGGGAGACGGTGGCCATCGTCGGCCCTTCGGGGGCCGGCAAGAGCACCGTCTTTTCGCTGATCCTGCGCTTCTACGACCCGGATTCGGGTACGGTGCTGATCGACGGGGTCGACATCAGCAAGGCCGATCCGCAGGCCGTGCGTGGACGCACCGCCATCGTGCCGCAGGATGTCACCATCTTCGCCGCCAGTGCCCGCGAAAACGTCGCTTTCGGCAAGCCCGGCGCTTCCGACAAGGAAATCGAGACCGCGGCCAGGGACGCGCTTGCCGATGAATTCATCGACAAGCTGGAGAAAGGCTATGACACGCCGGTCGGCGAACGCGGCGTCATGCTTTCCGGCGGACAACGCCAGCGCGTGGCGATCGCACGCGCCATCCTGCGCGACGCGCCGATCCTGTTGCTCGACGAAGCAACGTCGGCTCTCGACGCACAAAGCGAGACTTTGGTGCAGACCGCGCTCGAACGGCTGATGAAGGGCCGCACCACCATCGTCGTCGCCCATCGTCTGGCGACAGTGCTGAAAGCCGACCGCATCCTGGTGATGGACGGCGGGCGCATCGTCGAAGAGGGCACCCATGCGAGCCTCGTGCGCAAGGGCGGCATCTATGCCGAACTCGCCAAGCTTCAGTTCGAAACCGGGGCGACGGCTTTCCAGGCGGCGGAATAGAAAATCGAGTTGGGTGAGCAGATGCAGCGGGCGTCCATTGGACGTAAGCGCCTCGAAAGCCGCCTGCTTCAATCGGGGCGGTTGTCATGCCGCAAGTTGCCATGCTTTCATGAATGCGAGCGGGCGGGAAGCGCCAGGGGGAATTGATGGCCAGCAAGCCTTTAGTCGCGGCATTTTTCGACGAACGCACCTACTCCCTCCAATATGTCGTGAGCGATCCCGCCACCAAGCGCTGTGCCATCATCGATCCGGTGCTCGATTTCGACGAAAAATCCGGCGCGACCGCCACCCATAACGCCGACCGTCTGCTTTCCTACATCGCCGAGGAAAAGCTGGAACTGGAGTGGATTCTCGACACGCACCCCCATGCGGATCACTTCTCCGCCGCCGCCTATCTGAAGCGCCGGACCGGCGTCCAGATGGCGATCGGCGCTAGGATCGTCGAGGTCCAGAAATTGTGGCGCGACATCTACAACTGGCCGGCACTCCCGGTGGACGGCTCTCAATGGGACCGGCTCTTTGCCGACGGCGACCGGTTCAAGATCGGCGAAATCGAAGCATCGGCGCTCCACTCGCCGGGGCACACGCTCGCCTCGATCACCTATGTCGTCGGCGATGCGGCCTTCGTCCACGATACATTGTTCATGCCTGACGGCGGCACCGCCCGCGCCGATTTCCCGGGAGGCAGCGCAAGCCAGCTCTGGCGATCGATCCAGGCGCTTCTCGCCCTGCCTGACGATACGCGGCTGTTCACCGGCCACGACTACTTGCCGGGCGGCCGTGAGGTGCGCTGGCAAAGCAGCGTCGCCGCGCAAAAGCGTGAAAACATCCATCTGACACGCTATCGCAGCGAGGCCGAATTCGTCGCCATGCGCGAGGCTCGCGACAAGACCTTGCCGATGCCGAAGCTCATCCTCCATGCGCTCCAGGTCAACATCAACGGTGCCCGTCTGCCGGAGCCGGAAGCCAACGGCAAGCGCTACCTGAAGTTTCCGCTCGATGCGCTCAACGGCGCCGCCTGGTAGGATCAGCGTTCGGTCAGCTTGAGTTCGATGCGGCGGTTTCTCGACCGCGCCTCCTCATTGTCGGCGGCGTCAAGCGGCTGGAATTCTCCGAAGCCGGCCGCGACCAGGCGGTTGGCGGGAACGCCGTTCTCGATCAGGAATTTGACCACCGAGGTCGCGCGCGCCGAGGACAGTTCCCAATTGTCGCGATAGCGGCCGGAGCCGGAGAGCGGCCGGTCATCGGTATGGCCGTCGACGCGCAGCACCCAGTTGATCTCAGGTGGAATTTCCTTTTGCAGCTCGATGATCGCGTCGGCGAGCTTCCTCATCTCGACGCGGCCGGCATCGTTGATAACTTCCGAGCCGATGGGAAACAGCACTTCCGACTGGAAAACGAAACGGTCGCCGACGATGCGGATGTTCTCGCGGTCGGACAGGATTTCGCGCAACCGCCCGAAGAAATCGGAACGATAGCGGTTCAACTCCTGCACACGCTGCGCCAGCGCGACGTTGAGGCGACGGCCGAGGTCCGCGATCTTGGTGTTGGATTCGCGATCCTTGGCCTCTGAGGCTTCAAGCGCCTGCTCCAGCGCGCCGATCTGCTTGCGCAGAGCCGCGATCTGCTGGTTGAGAAGCTCGACCTGCGACAGCGCCCGTTGGCTGATCTGGCGCTCATTGTCGAGTTCGCCGCTCAGCGAGCCGATGCGCGCATTCGCCTCGGCGTCTGCGCCTGCACCTTGCGCCAGAAGCTGCTCGAGCCGGCTCTTCTCGGCTTCGGCGGCGGAAAGCGAGGCTTGCAAATTGGCAAGCGCATCCTGCGCGTCCTGCGTGTTGGATTGCTCCAGCGCCAGAAGCTGCGTCAGTTCGTTGATCTGCGAGTTGAGGCGGTTCAGCACCGCATCCTTGCCGGTGATTTCGCGGCTGAGCAGGTATTGCGCCAGAACGAAGACCGAAAGCAGGAACATGATGGCGAGAAGCAGGGTCGACAGCGCGTCGACGAAACCCGGCCAGTAGTCGACACGGCGGTCGCTGCGCCTGCGGGCAAGCGCCATCAGTCAGGCTCCCGCTTGTCGAGAGCGTCGGCGATCTTTTCCAGGGTGCTGCGCATCGCCTTCTGTTCCTGCGACTGCGCCTCGACCCAATCGCGCATGATCTGCTGCTCGCTGCGCATGTTCTTGACCAGGCCGGAAATACCATCGGCCAGATTGGCCATGGCGTTGGCGACGCGTGGACTCGAACCGCCGGTTTCCTGAAGCGCCCGCAGTTTTTCCGACAGCACCCGGATCTCGTCGGCCGAATCGGTCTTGGACGGCTCCGGCACCGCGATATCGGACGACAGATCGGTGACGGAGGACAGCCAGTTTTCAAGCTCGGTGTAGAAGCGGGTCTGCGCGCGGCCCGCCTGCAGGTCCAGAAATCCGAGCACCAGCGAGCCGGCGAGACCGAACAGCGAGGATGAGAACGCCGTGCCCATGCCGGCCAGCGGCGCCGACAGGCCTGCCTTCAGGGAATCGAGCACGGCCGCCGTGTCGCCCGTGCCTGGATCGAGCGACTGGATCGTTTCGCCGATGGAGCCGATCGTCCCCAGCA
Organism: Borborobacter xinjiangensis; assembly: GCF_047739745.1. Lineage (NCBI taxonomy): Bacteria > Pseudomonadati > Pseudomonadota > Alphaproteobacteria > Hyphomicrobiales > Phyllobacteriaceae > Borborobacter > Borborobacter xinjiangensis. Next base: position 141,280 of record NZ_JBLLVA010000007.1, read on the forward strand.
GGCCCCAGAAGGTGCCGAGCAGGCCGAGAAACACCAGCAGCCCGATAAGATAGCGCGAGATGTCGCGGCTCTCGTCGAGGCGGGTGGCAATCGAATCGAGCATGGTGCGCATCGAACTGGTCGAGAACGCCATGGAAGAGGAGCGGCTGAGCAGTGCCTTCATCGGCGCCAGCAGCACCGGCTCGGTTTCCTCCGAGCCCATGCGGAAGGAGTTGACCCACCGCACTTCCCGGAACAGCCGCGCCACTTGCAGGAAGGCGAGCAGGATGCCGATCAGGAGCACGCCGAGAATGAGTCCATTGAGCCCCGGATTGGTCGAGAATGCCGATTGTATCTGGCGCGCCAGAATCGCCGCAATGAAGGCGACGATCGCCAGGAAGACCAGCATTGAGAGAAGAAAGACCTGCGGGCTCGACAGCTTGTAGGGATCATAGTCCGTAGCGAAGGCCTCGCTCGTCCCGAAAAATCTCTTCAGTGCCATGCGCGCCCCGATTTCGATCCTGCAATCAAGCTGACGGCGACTCTAAACGGAATTGTGACCAAATTGAAAGGCGCTTGCCCCACTCCGCCACCGCTGAAGCCGCCGGATCAAAGGCGATAGAGGATGCTCCGTCAACCGGCAAGGCATGTCTGCGGCACAGGGCCGTCAAAGACCTATCGCGGCGTGACCGGCTTCTTCAGTGTCTTCAACAGCGCGCGGTGAATCGCCTCGTTGCCCGCCACGACGGTGGTCGTGCCGAACATGTCGTTGCCGCCTTTCTTGTCGGTCACGAAGCCGCCGGCTTCGCGCACCATCAATATGCCGGCCGCCGTGTCCCATGGCGCAAGCGGCTCCTCCCAGAACCCGTCGAGACGCCCGGCCGCGACATAGGCGAGATCGAGTGCCGCCGACCCCATCCTGCGGACGCCGGCCGTTTCTCCCATGACATTGCGCAGTTCGACCAGATAGTTGCCGTGATGACCGCGACCGAGATGCGGAATGCCGGTGCCGATCACCGCGTCGGACAGCTTGGTGCGGCCGGCGACACGCAGGCGCCGGTCGTTCATGAACGCGCCGCCGCCGCGCTCTGCCGTATAGAGCTCGTCCATGGCAGGATTGTAGATGACACCGGCGACGATCTGCCCCTGGCGTTCGAGCGCGATAGAGATCGAGAAGATCGGGATGCCGTGGAGGAAATTCGTCGTGCCGTCGAGCGGGTCGACGATCCAGCGGTGCTGGTCGTCCTCGCCGTCGACCGCGCCGCGTTCCTCCATCAGGAAGGCGTAGCCCGGGCGGGCGCGCGAAAGCTCGGCGTGGATGATTTCCTCGGCCTTGCGGTCGGCTTGGCTGACATAGTCGCTTGGTCCCTTCAGCGAGACCTGGAGGTTCTGGACCTCGCCGAAATCGCGCGACAGCGAGCGCCCGGCCTTCATCGCCGCCTGCACCATGACATTGAGGAGAGCCGAACGCGCCATTTTTTGTCCCAGTCAGCGTTTAGGGTGTGCCGCTATTCGGCGCGGCGGATATAGGTGATCTCGTTGGTATCGACGACGATCTTCTCACCCGAGGAGATGAAGGGCGGCACCAGCACGCGCACGCCGTTTTCCAGCACCGCCGGCTTGTAGGAAGACGCCGCCGTCTGGCCCTTCACCACCGGGTCGGCCTCGGTAATGGTCAGCGTCACCTGGTCGGGCAGCGAAATGCCGATAGGCTTTTCCTCATAGAGTTCCACCGTAACCATCATGCCGTCCTGCAGGAAGGCCGCGCGCTCGCCGACGAAATCCTTGTCGAGTTCGAGCTGCTCGTAGCTTTCGGTATCCATGAATACGAGCGCATTGCCCTGCTCGTAGAGGAAGGAAAAATCCTTCTGCTCCAGCCGCACCTTTTCCACCGTCTCGGCAGACCGGAAGCGCTCATTGAGCTTGGTGCCGTTGATGAGATTCTTCAGTTCCACCTGATTGTAGGCGCCGCCCTTGCCGGGCTTGACGTGATTGGTCTTGACCGCCACCCATAAGCCGCCATCGTGCTCGATGACGTTACCGGGACGGATTTCGTTGCCGTTGATCTTCATTGGTTGCGTTTTCCGGAAAAAATGGTTGCCGCCTGCAGACGGTTTCGGCGCCTCCAAGACCACAATTTGCCTGTTGAGGCAAGAGAGAGGCCGAAAACCAGGACCGGAAGGCTCACTATCTGAGCCGGTTGGCGCGCTGCAGCGCTTCCTTCATTTCCTCGTCGGTCAGGCCATTCAGGAAATCTTCCATGGCCGGATCGGCAAGACCGGCGCGGCGGGCAAGGATGAACCAGGCGGCGGCACTGATCGAGTCCGGCGCCGTGCCGATGCCGTTCATGTAGAGCTTGGCCACGCGGTTCTGGGCCGCGACATTGCCGCCCTCGGCTGCCAGCCTCAGCCAGCGAAAACCCTCCTTCTCGTCGCGCTCGCGGCGCGAATCGACAAGCGATGTGCCGAGATCGAGCTGCGCGGTGTCGTAGCCCTGCCGCGCCGCCAGCACGAGCCACTTGCGCGCCTCGGCCTCGTCACGGGGCTTGCCGCCGACGCCATTGGCATAGATCTGGGACATTGCGTACTGGGCGTCGGCCAAGTGGCTTTTGGCCGCTCTTTCATAGTAGGATACGGCCTTCTCCAGCCCCTTTCCGCCTGGTTCGCGCTGTATCAGCATCTGCGCGAAATTGAACTGCGCCAGGCGATTGCCGGCCTCGGCCGCCGACTCCATCAGCGCATAGGCGGCCTGCATGTCCTTCTTGACGAAATTGCCGTCGATCAGCATCAGCGCATATTGGAATTGCGCTTCCGGCACGCCCTGCTCGGCGGCAAGCGCATACCACTTGGCGGCCCCGCGATCGTCACGGGCCACACCGAGACCGCGCGACAGTATCTCGGCGATCAGTGTCTGGGCAGCGGCATTGCCGTTTTCGGCGCGCGGCAACGCCAGATTATAGGCTGTCTTGTAGAGGCCGCGCTGGAAAGCCCCGTAGGCCGGATCGCTCCTTTCACCACCGAAACGATCGGGATCGATGCCCCCGCCTTGTGTCTTGCCGCCGCCAAACCGTTGCGGATCGATCATTTCAGTGGGAGCCGGAAGCGGCTTCAACTTCGAGGGCGCCGGCACGGGAGCGGAAAGCGAAGGCATTTTCCCGGTGGCTGGCTCCTGGGCCGGTTCACTCGCGTCCTGTGCGGCCATGCCGGCGCCCGTCATGAGCGCCAGCCAGAGAAGGACCAGGATATTTCGCAACGCCGCCGCCATCTGTCTCTACTCCTCGAAACGCGGCGCGGTTTCATCCAGGATCGCATTGGCGCGCGCGACCGCCTCCTTCGGGTCGATGCCTTCGCCGAAGATGGCGCTGGAAAGCGCCACGAATTCCGCCCCGGTGCGACCGACCGCCTCGACCGAAGCTATATCCGACCCGGCCATGACGATGCAGGGAATCTCGACCATCTCCGCCCACCATTCACCGAGGGTCAGGTTGCGATGATGAGGCTCGGGCTTGGTGTCATAGCCGAAGCGGCCGAAGAAAATGTAGTCGGGCCGCGCCTCGCCCAATTCCAGGGCCTCGTCGCGCGTCTTTGCCCCGCCCGCGCCCACCATCATCTTCGGCTGATAGTGCGAGATAGCTTCCTCGAGGGCAGACCTGTCGCCTTCCAGATGCAGTCCGTCGGCGCCGACGCGGCCAGCAATGCGGGTGTCTCCGGCGATGACCGCGGCAATGCCCGCCTCCTGCGCCGCCGCCACGACCGGCTTGGCGAAAGCCTGGAACGCTGCCTCGTCCATGCCGTAGGCCGGCAACAGGATTGAGGCAATGTCGCCGCCCGCGATTGCCTCACGAAACCGCTTCACGAACCCGGCGGGCGTCTCGCCTTCAGGCGCGATAAGGACGATGCGGCAACGGTTCGGAGGAAGCATTTCGGTCATGACGGATTCCGGATTGCCCACCCATGCAGGGCGATGATGGTTGGATTTGGGCATAGAGGAATACGGGCGGCTTGAACAGCCGCGCGGACTTTGAGAGACCGCCCCCACCCAGCCGGATTGTTTCATCGCCAAAACATTATTTTACGGGGGATTGCCGAACCTCGCCTTCTTCCGACCGTTCCCTCACCGTAGACACGGCCGGGTTCGGCGGCGCCTGGTGCGACATCGCACTGTCGCAACCGGATGATAGTGCAAGGGCGGGTATCGAACTCAATGGCGGCCATGACGACGACTGCATCCTCAAAGCGGGACACCCGCATCGACGTGTTCCGCGCTCTGGCGCTGCTTACGATCTTCATCAACCACGTGCCCGGCACAATCTTCGAATATTTCACGCACAAGAATTTCGGCTTTTCCGATTCGGCCGAAGCCTTCGTGCTGATCTCGGGCATTGCCGTCGGGCTGGCCTACGGGCCGAAATTCAAGCCCGAAAATCGCCTGCTGGTGACGCTGAAGGCCTGGCGCAGAGCCGGCGTCCTCTATGTCTCGCACATCATGACGACGGTTGCGACGCTGGCGATCTTCTCGGCCGCGGCGCTGCATTTCTCCCGGCCGGACCTGCTCAAGCTCATCAATATCCGCATGATCATCGAAGACACGCCTGAGGCGCTGGTGGGCATCGCCACGCTTGGCCATCAGGTCGGCTACAACAACATCCTGTCGATGTATGCGGCAGTGCTGTTGATGACGCCGCTGTTCCTTTTCATCGGCACCGTGAGCCTGCCATTGATGGTTGCGATCTCCGGCTTGATCTGGCTCCTCGCAGGCAACTGGCAGATCGCCCCGGGCAATTTTCCCGGAGACGGCTTCTGGTTCCTCAATCCGCTGTCGTGGCAGTTCCTGTTCGTCATCGGCATCGCCGCGATGATGCATGTCAGGCGCGGCGGCAGGATCGGCTTCAACCCGTGGCTGGCAGGTTGCGCCCTCGCCTATGTGATGCTGTCGCTTGCCTGGGTGCGGGTGCCGCTGTGGGGCATCGACGCCTCTTTCGGATTGCCGACGGTATTGACCGGCTTCGACAAGACGTTCCTCTCGCTGCCGCGCCTGCTGCATGTTCTTTCGCTCAGCTACCTGATCGTTGCGGTTCCTGCTCTTTCGAATCTGGCGCGGACGCGCCCGGATCATCCACTGGCGATCCTCGGCAAGCACTCGCTGCCGGTGTTCATCGCCGGCACCTTGCTGGCGATGCTGGGGCAGGTGCTGAAGACCGTCAGCCCCGGCGGCATGCTCTACGACGCGATCCTTATCTCGACCGGTATCGCGCTGCAGATCGGCTTCGCCTATTATCTGGAATGGCTGCAAAGGATCGGCTGGAACGGCAAGGCCGCCCTTTCCAAGCCGGCCGAGCCGATCAAGGCGGCTGCCTTGTCGAGGCCGCTCGGTGCTGGTCCGCAAACCATGCTTCCCGCGATGGCGAAGTCGCCCGAACGATAGCGCGCAATCCTGATGACGGGGCGAGTTCGTGCGGATAAACTCTCGCGCAGGCAGTACCGTCGAGGGACATCGTGACCAGCATCTACGACAACGGACTAGACAGGAATCCCGCCAATCATCAACCGCTGACACCGCTGACTTACCTGGAGCGAGCAGCCGCAACCTATCCCGATCAGGTTGCCGTCATCCACGGGGGACTGCGCCTCACCTATCGCGACTTCTGGCGACGCGCCCGCCAGCTCGGCTCGGCGCTGTCGAAACAAGGCATCGGCAAGGGCGACACCGTCACCGTGATGCTCTCCAACACGCCGGCGATGCTTGAGGCGCATTTCGGGGTGCCCATGGTCAAGGCGGTGCTGCACTCGCTGAACACGCGGCTCGACGCCGCCATCATCGCCTTTCAGCTAGACCATGCCGAAACCAGGCTCTTGATCGTCGACCGCGAATTTTCCGCAGTCGTCAAGGAGGCGCTGACGCTCACCAAGGTCAAGCCGCTCGTCATAGACTATGACGACCCCAACTATCCCGCCGACGCGCCCTACCCCAAGGGCGAGCGCATCGGCACGATCGACTATGAGGAGTTCGTCAGCGGCGGCGACCCTGAATTCGCCTGGTCCATGCCCGACGACGAATGGGACGCGATTTCGCTGAACTACACCTCCGGCACCACCGGCAATCCCAAAGGGGCGGTCTACCACCATCGGGGCGCGGCTTTGATGGCCTATGCCAACACGATCCACGCCGGCATGGGCAAGCATTGCGTCTATCTATGGACCCTGCCGATGTTCCACTGCAACGGCTGGTGCTTTCCCTGGACGCTTGCCGTGCAGGCGGGCACCCATGTCTGCCTGCGCTGGGTGAGGCCGAAAGCCATGTATGACGCGATTGCCGACCACGGGGTGACGCATCTGTGCGGCGCACCGGTGGTGATGTCGGCGCTGATCAACGCTCAGGAGCACGAAAGGCGCAGCTTTGCGCAGATCGTCACCTTCAACACTGCCGCCGCACCTCCGCCCGAAGCAGTGCTTTCGGGAATGGCGGATGCCGGTTTCGCCGTGACCCACCTCTACGGCCTGACCGAAACCTATGGCCCGGCGGCGGTAAACGAATGGCACGACGAGTGGGATAATCTCGACAAGGCCGGGCGGGTGGCAAAGAAGGCGCGGCAAGGGGTGCGCTACGCGGCACTCGAGGGTCTCACCATAATGGACCCGGAGACCATGGAACCGACACCGGCCGACGGAACCACCATCGGCGAGGTGATGTTCCAGGGCAATATCGTCATGAAGGGCTATCTGAAGAACCGGACGGCGACCGACGAGGCTTTCGCCGGCGGCTGGTTCCATTCGGGCGATCTCGGCATCATGCACCCCGACGGCTATATCCAGATCAAGGACCGCTCGAAGGACATCATCATTTCCGGTGGTGAAAACATCTCTTCGATCGAGGTCGAGGACGCGCTCTACAAACATCCGGCCGTCGCCTCATGCGGCGTCGTCGCCAGGCCAGACGAAAAGTGGGGCGAAACGCCTGTGGCCTATGTAGAGTTGAAGCCCGGCCAGACCGCGACGGAGACCGATATCATCGAGCATTGCCGCACGCTGCTGGCGCGGTTCAAATGTCCGAAGGCGGTCATCTTCGCCGAGATACCGAAGACCTCGACGGGAAAGATCCAGAAATTCAAGCTGCGGGAGATGGCGAAGGCGCTTTGACGCGCGGGCGCCTCCCTCTTCCGCTTCCCTGTTCGGCTGTTTGCGTGCGTGCTAAATTCGGCTCGGATCGGCGGCATGAGACCACCGGCCGGCAACGCGTTCGACTGTGAACGCAAACCGAGGGGACCAGAATGCAAGGAGTAGCACGCAATTTTTTCACGCTGGCGATCGTCTACGCGATCTTCGGCATGATTCTCGGCCTGGCCATGTCGATCAGCCAGGATCATACGCAAATGCCTGTGCACGCACATGCCATGGTGGCGGGCTGGCTGATGTCGGCGGTATTCGCCTTCTTCTACCATCTCTTCCCTGCGGCGCGCGCCTCGCGCCTGGCGCCGCTGCATTTCTGGCTGACGGCGGTCAGCGGCATCGCACTCATGGTTGGCCTGTTCTTCCTGCTTGGCGGCAACGCCACGGTCGAACCGCTGGTGGCCATCGCCTCGCTCGGCTTCTTCCTGGCGATCTTCGTCTTCGCCTGGATCGCACTGCCGGTCATTCGGCCGACAGAAGCGGGAGAGAGGCCGGCTCGAGTCGATTTTCGTTAAAAAATGCGCGGATCGTTAACCGGTCATTAAGCTTTACGAGTGTTTACTATAGGCATCCAGTGATCTGGATTCTTACCGAGTGGCTGGAGCCACTTCGTTTGACGCCTCCCTGTTAACTCCTGAGAGCCGCTCTTCCGCGGCTCTTTTTTTGTGCCGCGACGGGGGCTTGGCGACTGCGGCGGGGACAATTAACCTTTCGTTAAACATACGCTTGCGTTCGGCCGCCTGCGGGAGCATTTTCCACAGCCTGTGGCGGGCGGTGGCGCGACTGGCGATGACCGGATGTGGCACCTGTCTGGGGTGACGGCCGGCGTGGACGGGATTGGCGAAAATCCGATGGCCCAAACGGCGGTGTAGAGTTCAAGGGCGTATTGATGAACGAGCCTTCAAAGGAAGAAGCCAAGACGATCAGGCTGGCGGAGCGGCGGATTTTCTCGCACTCCTTCAAGCCGCTCTACGATGAGGGCATGGGGCTCGTCGAACGGACCGCGGAATATCTCGACGGCATGGGTCGTACCGAGGCCAAGAAATTGTCGCGGCTGGCCGCAACGCTCTATGCAGCCGAATCGATGCGGCTGACGACGCGACTGATGCAGGTTGCCTCCTGGCTGCTCCTGCAGCGTGCCGCCAATTCCGGCGAGATGACCCGTGATCAGGTCGCGGCGGAGAAATCCAAGGTGCGCCTCGACACCGCTTCAGCCCGCGAGGACGCCGCCGGCTGGAGCGAATTGCCGGAAGCTTTCGTCGAACTGGTCAACCATTCGCTCAGCCTCCAGGCGCTGGTGCGCCGGATGGATGACGAGATCTATGGCAGGGGCGCCACGCCGACAATTGCCTCGACGCGTGGCATCAATCCCGTCTCCGACCAGATCACCCTCCTCAACACGGCCTTCGCCCGCGGCTGAGCCGGCCCCCGCACTGTTTTCGTTTGCCTTGACTGACACCGGCGCCTGGCGCGGCTAGAGTCGTCGGATGGCACAAGCGATTCGCATCATCGGCATCGATCCGGGCCTTCGGCGCACCGGCTGGGGCATTGTCGAGACGCTCGGCAATTCGCTGCGCTTCGTGGCCGCCGGCAGCGTGCGCTCCGACGACAAGGCGAGCCTTGCGACGCGGCTTTGCCAATTGCACGACGGCCTGGCCGAAATTCTCCACCGGCAGGCACCGCATGAAGCGGCGGTTGAAGTCACCTTCGTCAACAAGGACGCAGCCGCGACGCTGAAGCTCGGCCAGGCACGCGGTATTGCCATGCTGGTGCCGGCCCTTGCCGGCCTGCCGGTTGCCGAATATGCGCCGAACGCGGTGAAGAAGACGGTGATCGGTGTTGGTCACGGCGACAAGACCCAGATACAGATGATGGTCAAGGTGCTGATGCCCAAGGCCGTATTCGACAGCCCCGATGCTGCCGACGCGCTGGCCATTGCCATCTGCCATGCGCATCATCGGCAAAGCGTGGTTTCGAGGCTCGCCGCACTGGCCGGATAACGGCAATGTTCTTGACTTGTTCTGCATTTGGATTAGCAATACTGCAGAGGTATTACCATGCGCGTTACTGAAAAAGGTCAGGCCACCGTCCCCAAGAACGTCCGCCGCAAGCTGGGAATCGTTCCCGGAAACGCGGTGGAATTCAGCTTGCGGGGCGATGTCGCCATATTGCGGCCGGCCGCCTCGTCCGACCCAGACCGCGAGGTCGCCGATTTCATGGCTCATATCCGTCGCCACAAAGGATCGATGAATCCTGGCGGCATGACTGGGGACGAGTTCTTCAAGCTGTTGAGGAATTGATGCCGACGCTGGTCGACACCAATATTCCGATCGATCTTTTCGATACCGACAGTCCCTGGGAAGACTGGTCTACCCGTCATATCGCCTATCGTCGTAGTGGCGGCCCGAAGCGTTCCCGCTGCCCGCCTTCTGGCCCATGCGGCCGTGCGCGGCTATGCGCTGCTGACGCGCGATCAGAACCGCTATCGGGCGTATTTCCCGATGCTGCAAATCATTTCTCCGGATACCCATCCATGACCGGAACTTTCCCATGATCGGCAAGCTTAAGGGCACGATAGACGAGATTGCCGAAGACCATTGCGTGGTCGACGTGCATGGCGTCGGCTATGTCGCGCATTGCTCGGCGCGCACGCTTGCGGCACTGCCTGGCGCGGGCGAGGCAGTCGTGCTCTATATCGAAACCTATGTCCGCGAAGACATGATCCGGCTTTTCGGTTTCCAGTCTGCGCTGGAGCGGGAATGGTTTCGCCTGCTGCAAAACAACGTGCAGGGGGTGGGAGCGAAGGTTGCACTCGCCGTTCTTTCGACGCTCGCGCCCGCCGATCTTGCCAATGCGATCGCGCTGCGCGACATCGCCATGGTCAGCCGCGCGCCGGGCGTCGGCAAGAAGGTCGCCGAGCGCATCGTCACCGAGTTGAAGAACAAGGCTCCGGCCTTCGCCGGATCGGCCACCGGCACCATCGGCCTCAAACAGGAGCTTGGCGAGGGCGTAGCGCCGGCGCCGATCGCCGATGCGGTTTCGGCACTGGTCAATCTCGGCTATTCGCGCGACATCGCGGCCAACGCCATATCAGCGGCGCTGAAATCCGCCGGGGAGGATGCCGATTCGTCGAAGCTGATCCGGTTCGGGCTGAAGGAACTGGCGCGGTGATCTTGTCGGGACCCATGCGGCATGCGAGGAGGAAGACATGAACTCCGCGCCCCGCCTCATCTCGCCCGATTTGCGCGGCGAAGACGCAGACACCACGCTGCGGCCGCAAAGCCTGGACGAATTCGTCGGCCAGGCTGCGGCGCGCGCCAATCTCAAGGTTTTCATCGAGGCTGCCAAAGGCCGCGGCGAAGCGCTCGATCATGTGCTGTTCGTCGGTCCGCCGGGTCTCGGCAAGACCACGCTGGCGCAGATCATGGCGCGCGAGCTTGGCGTCAATTTCCGCTCCACCTCGGGCCCGGTGATCGCCAAGGCCGGCGATCTGGCCGCGTTGCTGACCAATCTGGAAGAGCGCGACGTGCTGTTCATCGACGAGATCCACCGGTTGAGCCCAGCGGTGGAGGAAATCCTCTATCCGGCTATGGAGGACTACCAGCTCGACCTGATCATCGGCGAAGGACCGGCCGCGCGCTCGGTCAAGATCGACCTGGCGAAATTCACCCTCGTCGCCGCCACCACGCGGCTCGGCCTTTTGACCAACCCGCTGCGCGACCGCTTCGGCATTCCGATCCGCCTCAATTTCTATTCGATAGAGGAGTTGGAGATGATCGTGCGCCGCGGCGCTCGCATCCTCGGCATGCCGCTTGGCGACGACGGCGCGCTGGAAATCGCCCGCCGCGCCCGCGGAACGCCGCGCATCGCCGGCAGGCTATTGCGCCGGGTGCGCGATTTCGCCTCGGTCGCCGGCGCCGATCATGTCTCGCGGCGGATCGCCGACGAGGCGCTGACCCGGCTCGAGGTCGACGCGCTCGGCCTCGACCAGCTCGACCGGCGCTATCTCTCGATGATCGCCATGAATTTCGGCGGCGGCCCGGTCGGCATCGAGACCATCGCGGCCGGTCTGTCGGAGCCGCGCGACGCCATCGAGGACATCATCGAGCCCTATCTGATCCAGCAGGGCTTCATCCAGCGCACGCCGCGTGGACGCGTTCTGACGGCCAATGCCTGGGGTCATCTTGGCCTGGACGCGCCGCGCGACCTGGCGGTGCAGCAGATCAGCCTGTTCCAGGAGGAATGACGCGGGCAGCCCCGACCGATGCGTGGGGAAGCTGCCAATGCGGCCGTCATCCCGGAAACCGCGAAAGCCAAGGTTATCCGGAACCCATCCGAATTTCACCGTCACGGAATAGGTCCGGCTCCCGGTCGCATTCGCCCCTGGCCGGGATGATGCTGCGTCTATGTCCGCTCGGCTTCACGGCAGCCCGCGCACCATCTCCAGCACATCCGGCTCGGCCCTCCTGCCGTCGAATTCCTCGACGACGCCGAAGGCGCCGCCATAAGACCACATCGACCACGCAAAACCGTGGCTTTCAGCCCGGGCGATCATGTCCCGCACATAGGCGGCGCGGTATTTCGCCGGCACCACATGCGGGCTTTCAAATTCCTGGCGGATCATGCCGAACTCGCCGAGCAGGATGTTTTCCGGCTTCACACCATGCCGCTTGGCCCATTGGCCGACCAGTTCGAACGGCGCATCCATAGCCGCCTGAAGCTCTTCGGACGTGTCGAGCATCGCCATCTGCTCGCCGAGATAGGCAAGCATTCCGCTTCGCCGCGCCCATGGCGCTTCGGCCTCGATCCTCGCCCGGACCGCTGCAAGCGCGGCATCGAGTTCCGCGCGCGGCACGGCATGAGGCGGATATGGCAGACCGCCGACATGAGGAATGAAATCCCCCGCCCAGGTCGCGCCCTGATGGGTGAGCAGAAATGGTTCGTAGGAATGGAAGGTCCAGATGATGTTGTCGTCGGAAATTTTCGCCGGATCGAGGCGGGTCAGTCCTTCGGCGCTCGAATAGCACGCGCCGCCGAGCACCAGCGTCAGCCTCGTGGCGGAAGAGCGGGCCGCGGCAAACAGCCTTTGCAAACGCCCCGGCCATAGATCGCTCTTTCCCTCCTCGCAGTCGATCACCGGCTCGTTCATCGGCTCCAGCGCCACGAGCGCCGGGTCCTGGCTCGACAGGGTGCGCGCCATCATGCGCACGAACTCGACATAGGCGTCGAAAAGATCCGGCTCCGCCATGACATTGCCCATGTCGATCGAGCGGACTTCGGAAGGGATCAGATGCAGGTCGACCACCACCTTCAGCCCGGCATCGTTGATGAGCCGCACCGAGTCCAGCACCGAGGCGAACAACTGCTCGCGCAGGGCAATTGTCTTCGCCGACAGAAACGGCGCCGGATCGACCGGCATGCGCACGAAGTCGAAGCCGGTATCCTTCAAGGCTTCAAAATCGGCACGGGCCAGCGACTTTCGCCATTCCGGAAAGGGCAAGATCACCGCCTTGTCGCTCCAGCTCTCCTCGCTGGGCCAAGTCGTCCAGAGGTCGAGATTGATGCCGCGCTTCATCGAGAAGCTCGCAGCCTCGGCGCCTGCCGCGGCGGCGAGCAGGACAAGTGCGGCCAGACAGTTCTTGATCATGCCTGTCAATAATGCCATCCGATTGGCTCGACTTCCGGGCAGACAACTGGCAGTTCAGCCCTGAAAAGGAAAGCGCAATGGACGATCATGGTGAACGCGACGGGCTGATGGCTGGAATTTCCGGCGAGCTGACGCCCTTCGGCCATCGTCTGATGGCGAGGGTCTATTATGCCGATACCGACTTTTCCGGCGTCGTCTATCATGCGCGCTATTTGGAATTCTTCGAGCGCGGCCGCTCGGACTTCTTAAGGCTTGCAGGCGTCCATCACACCGAACTTGCCGACGGCAAGCATGGCGAAAAGATCGTCTGGGTGGTGCGCCGCATGGAAATCTCGTTTCACGCGCCGGCGCGCATCGACGACATACTGACAGTCGACACGCGTGCCATGCGGATTTCCGGGGCGCGCATATGGATGTCACAGCAATTGAAGCGTGGTGGAGAATTGCTGGTCGAGGCGTCCGTCGAGGCGGCGATTATCGGCGAAAACGGTCGCCCACGGCGTTTTCCGAAGGTCTGGGTCGACGCCTTCATGCCGAAATCCTGACAAGCGGCAGCATCGCTTTCAGGCCGATTTCGCTGCGCGCTCCATAACGCATCCTTAACCATAACGGTTCATGAAGAAATTGATGAAAGTCGCCCGGATTCCGTGCGCCTTCCTTTTACCAAATTTGGCCCCGAAAAGGCCGGCAACGGCGCATTTTGGGGCAAGCACGGACCACACGGGAAGATGCGCATGGGCTGCCGCAAGCCGGGCCCGGGATATTAAGGACTGTCTGAACATGGAAAATCTCGCACTCGCCGAACCGAGCGCACAACTGTCCATATGGGCGCTCTTCTGGCAGGCCGGCTGGGTCGTCAAGCTGGTCATGCTCGGCCTGCTCGGCGCATCGATCTGGACCTGGGCGATCGTCATCGACAAGGTCATTTCCTATGGCCGCATGCGCCTGTCGCTCAACCGCTTCGAGCAGGTGTTCTGGTCCGGGCAGTCATTGGAAGAGCTTTACCGCACCCTTTCAGAGCGCAAGACCACCGGCATGGGCGCAATCTTCGTTGCTGCCATGCGCGAGTGGAAGAAGAGCTTCGAAAAGGGCGCGAAATCGCCGCTGGCACTGCAAAGCCGTATCGACAAGGCCATGGACCTGGCGCTGACACGCGAGATGGAACGGCTGGAAGGTCGCCTGGGTTTTCTCGCCACCATCGGCTCGGCCGCCCCCTTCATCGGCCTGTTCGGCACGGTCGTCGGCATCATGACCTCTTTCCAGGCCATCGCCGGCTCGAAATCGACCAATCTGGCAGTGGTCGCCCCCGGCATCGCGGAAGCGCTTCTGGCGACCGCCATCGGCCTGCTCGCCGCCATTCCGGCGGTCATCGCCTACAACAAGCTGTCATCGGACGCGGGCAAGCTCGCCATGCGCATGGAGGGGTTCGCGGACGAGTTCTCCGCCATACTCTCGCGCCAAATCGATGAAAAAGTCGCGCCGAAAGCCTGAGGTAGCCAGCTATGGGAATGTCGGTAGGAACAGGAGGCGGACGCGGCGGGCGCGGCCACAGGCGGCGCGGACGTCATCACGGCCTGATTTCCGAGATCAACGTCACGCCGTTCGTCGACGTCATGCTGGTTCTGCTCATCATCTTCATGGTCGCGGCCCCGCTGCTGACCGTCGGCGTGCCGATCGACCTGCCGGAAACCCAGGCCAAGGCGCTCAACACCGAAACGCAGCCAATCACCATTTCCGTGAACCAGGCCGGCGAAGTCCATCTGCAGGAAACCCCCATCCCGATCAACGAGGTCGTTCCCAAGCTGCAGGCGATCGCCAAGACCGGCTATGAGGAACGCATCTTCATCCGCGGCGACAAATTGGCCGACTACGGCACCGTCATGAAGGTGATGGCCGAGATCAGCGCCGCCGGTTTCAAGAACATCGGACTGATCAGCCTACCAGAGCAAGGCACCTGACCAGGGATGAAGACCGGTCTCACCACTTCGATTGCGATACATGCGGCGTTGCTTGCCTTCGGCATGCTGACGTTGTCGGCACCGAGCGCGCTTGAGGTCGCCGACGTCGAGTCGCTGCCGGTCGATATCGTGCCGATCGAGGATATCACCCAGATTCAGCAGGGCGACAAGACCGCGACCGTGAACGAGAAGCCGGCGCCGAAGCCGACGAAACGGCCAGATATCGTGCCCGACGCCCAAAAGGTCGGCGAAAACACCGTCGACACCGAAAAGAAGCCGACGCCCGAAGCGAAGCCCAAGCCTGTCGAGACCGCCGACGCACCGCCGCCTTCGCCCGAACCTATGCCCAAGCCGGCGGACCAGCCCAAGCCCGAGCCAGTCAAGCAGCCGGAAGCCAAGCCGACACCGGTACCGGCAACCGAGGTGACCCCGCAGCCGGAGCCCAAGCAGGAGGTCAAGCCCGACCCCGTGGCCGAAACGATCGCCGCCGAGCAGCCGGAAGCCGAAAGCGTCGAGTTGCCGAACAGCGCTCCCTCGCCGGCAGCGCGGCCGCAGCCGCCCCAGGCCCAGACGGCCAAAGCACCCGAGCGCAAGGAAGCGGAGAAACAACCCGTCAAGGAAGCGGCCACCAAGCCGAAATCGACCGAGAAATCCTTCAATGCCGACGAAGTGGCGGCCCTTCTCAACAAGGAGAAGGCATCCGGCGGCGGCGCCAAGCGGTCGACCGAACAGGCGGCGCTCGGCGGCGACAAGAGCACCGGCGGTTCGAAGCTTTCGCAAAGCGAGATGGACGCGTTGCGCGGGCAGGTCCAGCGCTGTTGGAACATTCCGGCCGGCGCGCTCGACGGCGACACGCTCAAGGTCTCGGTCAAGTTCAAGCTCGATCCGAGCGGCGCGCTCGAAGGCAGTCCTGAAATCATCTCCGGCGGCGGCAGTTCAGGCGTCGAGCGGGCTGCGGCCGAAGCCGCCCGTCGGGCGGTCGCCCGCTGCGCGCCCTACAACCTGCCCGCCGATAAATACGACGCCTGGGCGGACGTCATCGTCAATTTCGACCCCAGCGAGATGTTCTGACCGCCCATCCGCGCAATTCGACCAAGAGGCTTAACTTCATGAAGCACCTGTTCAAAACGATCATGCTGATGGGCGCGCTCGCCGCCGGTCTGAGCACGTTGGCGACTTTGCCCGCGCACGCATTGGTCGAGATCGACGTCAACAAAGGCAATGTCGAGCCGCTGCCGATCGCCATCACCGACTTCCTGTCGGCCGACGCGGTCGGCGCGGAAATCTCCGGCATCGTCGCCGCCGACCTGAAGCGGTCCGGCCTGTTTGCCCCCATCGACAAGGGCGCCTTCATCGAGAAGATCTCCAACCCGGACGCGGCGCCGCGCTTTGAGGACTGGAAGGTCATCAACGCGCAGGCGCTGGTCACCGGCCGCGTCAGCCGCGAGGCCGATGGCAGGCTGCGCGCCGAATTCCGCCTGTGGGATACGTTTGCCGGCCAGCAGTTGACCGGCGAACAGTTCTTTTCCTCGCAATCCAATTCGCGCCGAGTCGCCCATATAATCGCCGACGCGATCTATGAGCGGTTGACCGGCGAGAAGGGTTATTTCGACACGCGCATCGTCTTCATCGACGAATCGGGCAGCAAGGACAAGCGCAAGAAGCGCCTTGCCATCATGGATCAGGACGGCGCCAATGTGCGCTACCTGTCGGATGGCCGCTCGATCGCCATGACGCCGCGTTTCTCGCCGACGCGGCAGGAAATCACCTATATGTCCTATGAGAGCGGCCAGCCGCAGGTCTATCTGCTCCAGATCGAAACCGGCCAGCGCGAACTTGTCGGCAATTTTCCCGGCATGACCTTTGCTCCCCGCTTCTCGCCTGACGGACAGAAGGTGATCATGAGCCTGCTGCGCGACGACGGCAATTCCAACGTCTTCGCCATGGACCTCAGAAGCCGCTCGACGACACGCCTGACCAACTCCAACGCGATCGACACCTCGCCGTCCTATTCGCCGGACGGCACCAAGGTCGTCTTCACCTCCGACCGTGGCGGCCGGGCCCAGATCTACGTCATGGGCGCCGACGGTTCCGGCCAGACCCGCATCTCCTTCGGCGAAGGCACCTACTCCACGCCGGTGTGGTCGCCGCGCGGCGACCTGATCGCCTTCACCAAGCAGGCGGGGGGCCAGTTCCAGATCGGCGTGATGCGCACCGACGGCTCCGGCGAGCGCATCCTCTCGACGGGCTTCCAGCAGGAGGGCCCGACCTGGGCGCCGAACGGCCGCGTGCTGATGTTCTTCCGCGACGCTCCGGGCGCCGGCGGCCCCAAGCTGCACTCGATCGACCTTACCGGACGCAACGAACAGGCCATTCCGACGGCGAATTACGCTTCCGATCCCGCCTGGTCGCCGCTGCTCGAATAGCGGTGCAAACTCCGGCACCGCGGGGAAAACGCCGCGTTTCCGCCGTATTTTCGCCTACGGTGCGCGGGTGAACAGCGTGGGACTCATCAGTTCGCTGCGATGACTGTAACCGGATCTTAACCAAGTTCGTTGAATGGCGATTAACCCCAATGTGGTTATTGGTCCATCAACGAAATCACTCAAATTCGAAGGAGAGGCGGGAATGCGCCGCATCGCTAAATTGGCAACAAACCCCGTGGCCATCGCTCTGATGGCGTCTCTGACGATCGCCGGCTGCGCCTCGAAGAAGACGCCGAACAGTGCGGCCGACCTCGGCCTTGGCGGCGGCGCCGGCGCGGCCACGCCGGGCTCGGCGCAGGACTTTACCGTCAATGTCGGCGATCGCATCTTCTTCGATCTCGACTCATCCGCGATCCGGGCTGATGCGCAGGGCATCCTCAGCCGCCAGGCGCAGTGGCTGAACCAGTACAGCAATTACGCAATCGTCGTGGAAGGTCATGCCGACGAACGCGGCACGCGCGAATACAACCTGGCGCTCGGCGCCCGCCGCGCCGCAGCCACCCGCGACTATCTGGTTTCGCGCGGCGTCGCCGGCAACCGTATCCGCACCATCTCCTACGGCAAGGAACGGCCAGTCGCCGTCTGCGACGACATTTCCTGCTGGTCGCAGAACCGCCGCGCCGTCACTACGCTCAGCGGCGCCGGCAGTTGATCGGCAGATCGGCAACACATCGCTTCAAAAGGCGGCCCTCTCGGGTCGCCTTTTCTATCGGGCCCCAACAAACAAAATTTGGCCGAAGTCTCACGTCCTGATAAAAGGCGGAGCGCATCCGCGCGATCTTCCGTTCAGTTCGACGAGAGGCACATGTATTTTCGATCTATCCTGAGTGGCACGCTGGCCGTGCTCCTGCTCTCGGGCGCAGCCTTTGCGCGCGACGGCGCTTTGACGCCAGACGCCACCATCGACACTTTCCAGACCGGCAGTTCCAGACATGCCGTGCCCGTTCCCACGACCGGCCTGCCGGGAGTGTTCGGCGAAGCGACGACCGGCACCGTGCAGTTGGCCCAGGCCGGCGACCCGCGCGTCACCGCGCTCGAGGAGCAGGTGCGCTCGCTCAACGGCACTATCGAGGAACTCAACTTCCAGATTCTGCAAATGCAGGAGCAACTGCGCAAAATCCAGGAAGACAACGAGTTTCGCTTCCAGGAACTTGAGAAGAAGTCCGACGCTGGCGGCAAGGCCAAGCGGAGCGTCGCGGAGAATTCCGCGACGCCTTCGGGCGGGCAGACGAATGCGGCACAAAGCCAGGGCACGGCGGCTGCATCGGGGTCGAGCGTAGAGCAGATCATTGGCGCCAACCAGAGCCCGAATGCTGCCGGAGCCGCAAAGGGCGCGCCGCCGAGAACCTTCGGCACGATCACCTTCGATGAAAACGGCAATGTGAAGAGCGGCAGTGTTGGGGATGGCGCTGTCGACAGTAGCGCGCAGACGCAGTCCAACGGCGGCGCCGCCGACAACACCGTCGTGGCCGCCTTGCCCGCCACCGACGACCCGGACGAACTCTATCGAAACTCTTATCAGTTCATCCTATCGGGCGACTACGGCACGGCGGAGGCCGGGTTTCGTGACCACATCGCCCGCTTCCCCGCCGATCCGAAGACGGCAGACTCGCATTTCTGGCTTGGCGAAGCGCTGCTCGGCCAGCAGAAATACCGCGACGCGGCCGAGGTTTTTCTTGCAGCCAACAAGGACTACCCCAAGTCCAAGAAGGCGCCCGACATGCTCCTCAAGCTCGGCATCTCGCTTGTCGGCCTGAACCAGCGCGACGTTGCCTGCGCTACCTTCAGCGAAATCGGCAAGCGCTACCCCGATGCCGGCAGCGCGCTGAAAGACCGCGTCAAACAGGAACAGGCGCTTGCTGCGTGCTGATCGCACCGAAACCGTCTTCCTGTGGCTATCGACCCTGTTCCCCTTCTTTCGCGCTATGATTTCGCCTCGCGCAGCGCGGTAATTGCGGCCGTTTCCGGTGGCAGCGATTCGCTGGCGCTGCTTTTCCTGCTGAAATCCTTTCTCGACAATTGTGCTCCGACCACGCGACTGGTCGCCGTCACCGTCGACCATGCGTTGCGCCAAGGGTCCGGCGAAGAAGCCGCATCCGTGGCCCGGTTGGCCGCTCGTCATGGCATCACGCATCGCATCATGAGCTGGCGCGGACAAAAGCCCGCCACCGGCATTCCGGCCGCCGCACGTCGGGCGCGCTATGAACTGCTTGCGCAAGCCGCACGGCTTGAGGGCACGGATCTCATCTTCACCGGCCACACCGCCGACGACCAGGCCGAAACGGTGCTGATGCGCCAGGCGCGCGGACAAGGCCGCGGTCTGGCCGGCATGGCTCCGGTAACGCTTTTTGACGGAGCGGTCTGGATCGTGCGGCCGCTTCTGACCGTGCGCCGCGAAGCGCTGCGCGATTTCCTGCGGCTGCGTGGTGTCGATTGGCTGGACGATCCGACCAATACCAACCAGACGTTCGAGCGGCCGCGCCTGCGCGCCACGCTAAAGGGCGACAGCGACACTTTCCGTGCCGCCTTTACTATCGCCGACGCGGCGGCTGGCCATCGTATCCGCCTCGGCATTGAAGCCGCCGCCCTTATTCGAACGCATGCAGGCAGTCCGGCGCCCGGCCTGGTGCGTCTTGACCACGCATTCTCCGACGAGGCAAATCGCGAGGCCGCAATCTACGCCTGGCGCATCCTGCTTGCCTGCGTCGGTGGCGCGTCGTTCCTGCCCGACGAAGCGCGCGCCGCTTCCGTTTTCGACCGCCTGGGCGGGCCGCCGTTTTGCGCCACATTGTCGCGGGCGGTCATCGACAAGCGGTCGGGCGGCATCTTCCTCCACCGAGAGGCGCGCGATTTGCCCGACCCCGCGCCGCCTCGCGACGGCGCGCTGTGGGACGGCAGATACCGCCTCCGCGTCGAAGCCCCGGCGGCGGGACTGGTCGTCGCACCCATGGGCCCGGAAAACGCTGCAAAAGCGGCTTTTCCGCCGCATGACGCGCCGCAGAGCCTGGTTCGGCGGTCGCTTGCCGGCCTGCCGGCGCTTTGGCGCGGCGAGACCTGCCTTGGCCCGCTTCCCGGCGGCATTGGCAGCTATGGCGTTGCCGCCACAGCCCTTGCAGCGCCGTGGGCATCCTTCCTGCCGTCGTTCGATCTGGCGCCGGCGCGGGTCGTCACCACCCTGCTCGGCGGGCCTGAATTGCCCGATCCGCCATTGGCCGGCCACAATGAACGTAAAGCTTAACCCATCGATGCTGTTCTGCTTGGCATCGTCCATGGCGGTGCCTATGTTAGGGCAAAGCTTTCTTCAACGCCGCGTCCGCCGGTCGGGCACGAACAGGATCGTAGATGAATCCGAACTATCGTAACCTAGCGCTTTGGGCGATCATCGCCGTTCTCCTGATCGCATTGTTCAACCTGTTCCAGACGCCGCAAACGCGCGGTGCGACGAGCGACGTGGCCTATTCGGATTTCCTGAAGGATCTGTCGTCCGGCCGCATCAAGACGGTGACCATCGCCGGTGAGCGTATTTCCGGCACCTATACCGACAGTTCGAGCACCTTCCAGACCTACTCGCCGGGCGATCCGACGCTGGTGCAGCGGCTCGAGGAAAAGGGCGTGACCATCAATGCCCGCCCTGAGAATGATGGCTCCGGCTCGCTGTTTTCCATGCTGATCGGCTGGCTGCCGATGCTGCTGATCCTCGGCGTGTGGATATTCTTCATGCGCCAGATGCAATCCGGCTCCGGTCGCGCCATGGGCTTCGGCAAGTCCAAGGCCAAGCTGCTGACCGAAGCGCATGGCCGCGTCACCTTCCAGGATGTTGCCGGCGTCGACGAGGCCAAGCAGGATCTCGAAGAGATTGTCGAATTCCTGCGCGACCCGCAGAAATTCCAGCGGCTCGGCGGCAAGATCCCACGCGGCGTGCTGCTTGTCGGCCCTCCCGGAACCGGCAAGACGCTGCTGGCGCGCTCGGTCGCCGGCGAGGCGAACGTGCCGTTCTTCACCATTTCGGGTTCCGACTTCGTCGAGATGTTCGTCGGCGTCGGCGCCAGCCGCGTGCGCGACATGTTCGAGCAGGCCAAGAAGAATGCGCCCTGCATCATCTTCATCGACGAAATCGACGCGGTCGGCCGCCATCGCGGTGCCGGCCTCGGCGGCGGCAACGACGAGCGCGAACAGACGCTCAACCAGCTACTGGTCGAAATGGACGGCTTCGAAGCCAATGAAAGCATCATCCTGATTGCGGCCACCAACCGTCCGGACGTCCTCGACCCGGCGCTGATGCGCCCGGGCCGCTTCGACCGCCAGGTGGTGGTGCCGAACCCCGACATTGTCGGCCGCGAGAAAATCCTGAAAGTGCATGTGCGCAACGTGCCGCTGGCCCCCAATGTCGATCTCAAGGTGATCGCCCGCGGCACGCCCGGCTTCTCCGGCGCCGATCTTGCCAACCTCGTCAACGAGGCGGCTCTGATGGCGGCGCGGCGCAACAAGCGCCTTGTCACCATGGCCGAATTCGAAGACGCCAAGGACAAGATCATGATGGGCGCGGAGCGCCGGTCTTCGGCCATGACCCAGGCCGAGAAGGAACTGACCGCCTATCACGAGGCCGGCCACGCGATCCTTGCGCTCAACGTGCCGTCCGCCGACCCGTTGCACAAGGCAACGATCATCCCGCGCGGTCGCGCGCTCGGCATGGTCATGCAGTTGCCGGAGGGCGACCGCTATTCGATGAGCTACAAATACATGATCTCGCGGCTGGCGATCATGATGGGCGGTCGTGTCGCCGAGGAGTTCAAGTTCGGCAAGGAAAACATCACCTCCGGCGCCTCCTCCGACATCGAGCAGGCAACCAAGCTTGCCCGCGCCATGGTCACCCGCTGGGGCTTTTCCGACAAGCTCGGCCATGTCGCCTATGGCGACAACCAGGAGGAAGTGTTCCTCGGCCATTCGGTGGCGCGCCAGCAGAATGTCTCCGAAGAAACGGCCCAGATCATCGATGCGGAAGTTCGCCGCCTGATCGACGAAGCCTATTCCACGGCGAAAGCTGTCCTGACCAAGAAGAAGAAGGACTGGATCGCGCTCGCCGAGGGCCTGCTCGAATATGAGACGCTGTCGGGCGACGAGATCAAGCAATTGATCGCCGGCAACAAGCCGTCGCGCGATCTCGGTGACGACACGCCGCCGTCGCGCGGCTCGGCCGTTCCCAAGGCCGGCTCCAGCAATGGTCGTCGCAAGAAGGGCGGAGAAGAGCCGGAGACCGGCCTGGAGCCGCAGCCTCAGGGATGATGCGGATTTCTTCCAATGCCGCGGGACTTGCGTTCCGCGGCATTTTCGCGTTTAGAAGCGGTCTGACTTCGCAGTTCGGTGAAAAGCATTCAACAATTGTGGCGATGCTTGGCCATAATTACTAACGCATAAACCCAAAATCGGAATCGCTTTCGCCACAAACTCTGCGCAGATTCAAGAGTTTGCAGCCCCGTTACGGAAATCAAGGATATGCGGGCGCTGTAGAGTCTTGCATGAAAGCGAGCGGCAGGCGTAGTAATGATGAATATCCGGCCCATGCCATTTCGACCCGGTTTAAATAATCCTGAAGGATTCGTAACCGATAATCACACAATGTGATGAGGCCCGACTTCGATCCTGTGGCAAAAACCGTGCCGGGAGAGAGCCACCGGCTAAGGACTCTGACGAGAATGACAAAACGCTATTTCGGGACGGACGGCATTCGGGGACGAGCCAACAAGTTTCCGATGACCGCCGAAATCGCCATGAAAGTGGGCATGGCGGCCGGGCTTTCATTTCAACGCGGCAATCATCGTCACCGCGTCGTCGTCGGCAAGGACACGCGGCTTTCCGGCTACATGATCGAAAACGCGATGGTCTCCGGGTTCTGCGCGGCCGGCATGGACGTTTTCCTGCTCGGCCCGGTGCCGACGCCGGCCGTTGCCATGCTGGCGCGCTCGCTGCGGGCCGATATCGGCGTGATGATCTCGGCTTCGCACAACCCCTACTACGACAACGGCATCAAGCTTTTCGGCCCCGACGGCTACAAGCTCTCCGATGAGATCGAAGGGCGGATCGAGGCGCTGCTCGACCAGGACATCGAAATGGCGTTGGCCGATGTCGATGCGCTCGGACGCGCCAAGCGCATCGACGGCGTCGACGACCGCTACATTGAATTCGCCAAGCGCACGCTGCCGCGCTCGATGTCGCTGGCCGGCCTGCGCATCGTTATCGACTGCGCCAACGGCGCCGCTTACAAGGTAGCGCCGGCAGCTCTCTGGGAATTGGGCGCCGAGGTCATCACCATTCACAACGAGCCAAACGGCTTCAACATCAACCAGGAATGCGGCTCGACCCATCCGGCCAGCCTCGCCGCCAAGGTTCACGAGGTGCGGGCCGATATCGGCATCGCGCTTGATGGCGATGCGGACCGCATGATCATCGTCGATGAGCAGGGCGAGGTGGTCGATGGCGACCAGATCATGGCGATGATCGCGGAATCCTGGCAGCGCAACGGCCGCCTCGCCGGCGGCGGTGTCGTGGCAACCGTCATGTCCAATCTCGGGCTCGAGCGTTTTCTCGACGGCGTCGGCCTGCAGCTTCACCGCACCAAGGTCGGCGATCGCTACGTGGTCGAACATATGCGCGCGCATGGGCTGAATGTCGGCGGCGAAAAGTCCGGCCATATCGTGCTATCGGACTTCTCGACCACGGGCGACGGTCTGGTTTCGGCGCTGCAGGTGCTGGCCTGCATCAAGCGCCAGAACAAGCCGGTCAGCGAACTCTGCAAGAAATTCGAGCCGGTGCCGCAGCTTTTGAAGAATGTGCGCTTTTCCGGCGGGAAACCGCTCGAGGCTGCACCCGTCAAGGCGGTGATAGAGGATGCACGCAACCGTCTCGGCAATGGCGGGCGCCTTGTCATCCGGCCCTCCGGCACCGAGCCGCTGATCCGCGTCATGGCCGAAGGCGACGATCCCGCCCTGGTCGAAACCGTGGTCAATGACATTGTCAGCGTCATTTCCGACGTCAGAACCGCAGCCTGATCCACCGGCCAATTCCAACAAAAAAACCCGCCCTTTCGGCGGGTTTTTTGTTTGATGAAGCCGATTTGTCTGCCTTCGTGGTTAATCGATACGGTTAAACGCTACTTAACCTTTGTCATTCATTATCCATGCCTGAAATCACCCCGGGCGCTCGTTTGGATATGCCCGGCTCATGCGGGGGTTAAGCGAATGCGTATTGCAGGACATTTGATCGCAGCGGCGCTGCTTGCGGGGATAGCGTCTCCCGCAATGGCCGCCGATCCCTATTACCCTCCGGAGGAAGTCCCTCCGGTGGTGGTCAATTACGGCGGCTGGTATCTACGCGGCCATATCGGCATGAGCAACCAGGACCTGAAAAGGCTGGACTCGGACCTGTTTCAGGATCCTTTCATCACCGACTATGGCTGGCATGACGAAGGCGGCTTCGGCTCCGCGCCGATCTTCGGCGGCGGCATCGGCTACAGGCTGAACGACTATCTGCGCGGCGATCTCACGGCGGAATATCGCGGCAAGTCCGATTTCAATGCGCTCGATTGGGTGGAACTGAGTGATGGCCGCGCCTTCACCAACGACTACCGCGCCAAGAAATCCGAATGGCTCTTCATGGCCAACGCCTATGCCGATCTCGGCACCTTCAGCGGCATCACGCCCTATGTCGGCGCGGGTCTCGGCGCTTCCTACAACACGATCTCGCACTTTCGCGACATCAACATCATCAATGGCGGCGGCGCCTACGCCGACAAGGATTCGCAGTGGAATCTCGCCTGGGCGCTCCATGCCGGCCTTGGCATCCAGGCAACAGAAAGGGTCACCGTCGACTTCGGCTACAGCTTCGTCTCACTCGGCGATGCCCGCACCAAGCAGCTGATGAACGACGATCCCGATTTCACGCTGGCGAACGACGGCTTCCGCTTCAAGGACCTGACGTCGCACGACCTCAAGGTCGGCCTGCGCTACGCCTTGAACTAGCTTTTCCAGCACCCGCCGGCTGATAAAGGGCTCCCAATGGGAGCCCTTTTTGCTTCCTCAAGCACCGACATACATCTGTCGTTAGCCTTAACCGGCACTTAATTATTATAGTTAACAGTGATCCCTGAAGATGGTTGGGCGATGCCCACCGGTGTCACTTTGGGGAGCTTGTGACCATGAGCATGCAAACGCGTATCGCCCTGTCGCTTGCCGCGGCCGCTCTTTGGCAAACGGCACCGGCAATGGCAGTCGACTATGAACCGCCTATCCTTGTCGAAAGCGGTCCGGAATATGTTCCCGTCGAGGTCGGCTCAGGCTGGTACCTGCGCGGCGATGTCGGCTACAATCTCGACAGGCCGCTCTATGATTTCACCCTGCTCGGCGAGGAGACGGACAATATCCGTTTCAACGGCGGCGTCGGTGTCGGGTATCATTTCACCGATTTCCTGCGCGCCGAGCTTAACCTCGGTTTCGTGGCGCGCGACACCTACGATTTCGACAATGGCGTAGACCGCATCTCTGCAAAATACACGGCATGGACTGGCATGGTGAACGGCTATGTCGATCTCGGCACCGTAGCGGGCTTCACACCCTATGTTGGCGCTGGCGCGGGCTTTCTTTCCGCAAAGCAGCAGTTCACGATCGACTCGCCCAGCCTTGGCCTGGATGTCGACTTTTCCGACCGGCAGTACGAATTCGCCTACTCCCTTGGCGCCGGCGTCAACTACAGGCTGTCGCAGAACGTTTCGATGGATTTCGGCTACCAGTATCTCAGCTCGCCGGGACTGGCCTATCTGGATACAGATACTCTCAGCATCGACGAAGGCGTCGACTATCATCAGCTCAGGGTCGGCCTGCGTTACGACCTCTGGTAATCGCCAATTTCGTTTCTGGATCACACAAACCGCGGGCCTCGGCCCGCCGTTTGCGTTTCCGGCTATCTTTAGCAGGCGAAGTGCGGGCTCATTTCGTTTGACATTCGTTATGATTTCGAAATAATTTCTCGAATGCTTCGACGCGTGCAGAAATGTTGCGATGCGAAAGCACGGGAGGCTTTGTGGACGAAATCCGGACCTATGACATCTTTGTCATCGGCGGCGGCATCAACGGCTGCGGCATCGCCCGCGACGCTGCCGGTCGCGGATATTCGGTCTTTCTCGCTGAAATGAACGATCTCGCCAGTGGCACCTCTTCGGGCTCCACCAAGCTCATCCATGGCGGCCTGCGCTATCTCGAACATTATGAGTTCAGGCTGGTCCGCGAATCGCTGATGGAGCGCGAGGTGCTGTGGCGGCTTGCTCCCCACATCATTTGGCCCATGCGTTTCGTGCTGCCGCATGCCAAGGGCCTGCGCCCGGCCTGGCTGCTCAGGCTCGGCCTTTTTCTCTACGATCACATCGGCGGACGCGAGGCTCTGCCGGCGACCAAAATGCTGGATATGACCCGGGATGCCGCCAGCAAGCCGCTGAAGCCGCTGTTCAAGCGCGCCTTCGAATATTCCGATTGCTGGGTCAACGATGCGCGGCTGGTGGTTTTGAACGCCCGCGACGCGGCCGACCGGGGCGCCACGATCCGCACGAGGTCGAAGGTGGCGAATGCCCGGCACGATGGCAATGTGTGGGAGGTCGATGTCGAGAACCGGCACAGCGGCGAGGTGGAAACCGTGCGGGCGCGTTTGCTCGTGAATGCCGCCGGCCCCTGGGTCGACAAGGTGCTGGCCGACGCACTCGGGCAAGATGACGTCCACAATGTGCGGCTTGTCCAAGGCAGCCATATCGTCGTGAAGCAGAAATTCGACGACCCCCGCGCCTACTTCTTCCAGAACAGGGACGGACGCATCATCTTCGCCATTCCCTATGAGGACGAGTTCACGCTGATCGGCACAACCGACCGGGATTTTTCCGGTGATCCGCATGAAGTGGAAATCAGCGACGCCGAGATCGACTATCTGTGCGGCGCGGCAAGCGAGTATTTCGCCAAGCCGGTGCGCCGCGAGGATATTGTCTGGACCTATGCGGCGGTGCGGCCACTCTATGACGACGGTACCTCCAAGGCACAGGAAGCGACCCGCGACTATGTGCTGAAGGCATACGACGCTGGCGCCGCCGCACCGCTCATCAATGTCTTCGGCGGCAAGATCACGACCTATCGCCGGC
This sequence comes from Borborobacter xinjiangensis, assembly GCF_047739745.1. Classification (NCBI taxonomy): domain Bacteria; kingdom Pseudomonadati; phylum Pseudomonadota; class Alphaproteobacteria; order Hyphomicrobiales; family Phyllobacteriaceae; genus Borborobacter; species Borborobacter xinjiangensis. The sequence continues at coordinate 168,687 of NZ_JBLLVA010000007.1, forward strand.
TGTCCGAAGCGGTCCTGGACAAGATCGGGGGACTGATCGGCGGCAAGGGCGGGTCTTGGACGGCAAAGGCGCGACTGCCCGGGGGCGACTTTCCGGCGAATGGCTTTCAAGCCGAGGTCGAACGGCTGAAAGCGCGCTATCCATTCATAGACGCGGTCCATGCGCGCCGGCTGGTGCGGCTTTACGGCACGACGGCAGTCACAATCCTCGGAATGGCCAGGTCCATTGCCGACCTTGGCCGAAACTTCGGCGCGGATCTCTACGAGGCGGAGGTGCGCCATCTGATCGATCGTGAATGGGCGATCACCGCGGAAGATGTATTGTGGCGACGTACCAAGCGCGGACTGCGGCTAAGCCGCGAACAGGCCGACGCGCTCGAGGACTTCATGCGCGGCTGCGCCGGCGTGCACAATGCGGCTGCGGAATAGGCGGGGAGGCAAACGATGCTTGAACTCAGGGCAGTTTCCAAGACCGTAGGCGGCGTCACCCATATCGACGACATCTCGCTTGCCCTGCGGCATGGTTCGCTCAACGTGCTGCTCGGCCCGACGCTGTCGGGCAAGACCAGCCTCATGCGGCTGATGGCCGGCCTCGACACGCCGACCTCCGGCTCGGTGTGGTTCGACGGCGTCGACGTGACCGGCCAACCGGTGCAGAAGCGCAACGTCGCCATGGTCTACCAGCAGTTCATCAACTATCCGGCCATGACCGTCTACGAAAACATCGCCTCGCCGCTGCGGGTGGCCGGGGTCGGCAAGGAGCAGATAGACCGTGAGGTGCGCCGCGCCGCCGAGTTGCTTAAGCTGACCCCTTATCTCGACCGTACACCGCTCAACCTGTCAGGCGGGCAGCAGCAACGCACCGCGCTGGCGCGCGCCATGGTCAAGAACGCCAAGCTGGTACTGCTCGACGAGCCGCTTGCCAATCTGGATTACAAGCTGCGCGAGGAGCTGCGTCAGGAACTGCCGAAAATCTTCGCCGAAACCGGCGCGATCTTCGTCTATGCGACCACCGAGCCCCATGAGGCCCTGCTGCTCGGAGGAAACACGGCAACCTTGTCGGAAGGTCGAATTACCCAGTTCGGCCCGACAATCGAGGTATTTCGCCGGCCGAACGATCTGCTGACGGCGCGTACCTTCGCCGATCCGCCGCTGAACACCATCGTGCTGCGCAAGCAGGGGCCGAGTTTTCTCCTCGAAGGCGGCGTCAACCTGCCCGCGCCGGCCGAGCTGGCCGATATCGCCGACGCCAGCTACACCATTGCCTTTCACCCGCACCACCTGACGCTTCACCGCACCGGCCCGGCCGCCGTGCCGATCAGGGCGAAGGTTTCCATCACCGAGATCACCGGCTCCGAGAGCTTCGTGCACCTTGATTTCGCCGACGTTCGCTGGGTGATGCTGGCGCACGGCATCCGCGTGTTCGACCCGGACGAGACGATCGAAGTGTTCGTCGATCCGCGCCATCTCATGGTTTTCGACGCGGAAGGGCGCGCTGTGACCGCCGCCCCGCGAATCGCGGCGTGAGGGGCTGATATGGCGCGCATCGATCTCAACCATATCCGCCACGCCTACACGTCAGATCCGAAATCGGATGCCGACTACGCGTTGAAGGATGTTCACCACACCTTCGAGGATGGCGGTGCCTATGCGCTGCTCGGGCCGTCGGGATGCGGCAAGACCACGCTGCTCAACATCATTTCCGGCCTGCTGCACGCATCGCATGGGCAGCTGCTGTTCGACGGGCAGGACGTAACCCGCCTTTCGACACAGGAGCGCAACATCGCCCAGGTCTTTCAGTTCCCGGTCATCTACGACACCATGACCGTCTACGACAATCTGGCCTTTCCGCTGCGCAATCGCGGCGTGCCGGAGGCTAGCGTCGACAAGAAAGTGCGCGAGACGCTGGAGATGATCGATCTGGCAAGCTGGGCGAAGCGCCGCGCGCGCGGCCTGACCGCCGACCAGAAGCAGAAGATCTCGCTCGGACGCGGACTGGTGCGTTCCGACGTCAACGCGATCCTGTTCGATGAGCCGCTGACCGTGATCGACCCGCATATGAAATGGGTGCTGCGCTCGCAGTTGAAGCAGCTTCACCATCGCTACGGCTACACCATGATCTATGTCACCCACGACCAGACCGAAGCGCTGACCTTTGCGGAAAAGGTCGTGGTGATGTTCGACGGCGAGATCGTCCAGATCGGCACGCCGGCCGAGCTGTTCGAGCGCCCCAAGCACACATTCGTCGGCTACTTCATCGGTTCGCCGGGCATGAACCTGCTGCCGGTCGAGCTCGATGGAAAGAGCGTCAGGCTGGGTTCCCGGACGATCGATCTGCCGGCGGCACCCGCTTCGGCCCCAAGCGGATCGATCGAGCTTGGCATCCGCCCCGAATATGTCCGGCTCGGCGAGCACGGCATGCCGGTTTCGATCCGCAAGGTAGAGGATATCGGGCGCCACAAGGTGGTGCGCGCTCAGCTCGATGGCCATGAGATCGCAGCCATTCTCGGCGAGGACGACAACATCCCCGCCGACCCGAAGGTCAGCTTCGAGCCGGCCGGCATCAACATCTACGCCAATTCCTGGCGCATCGCGACGGGAGCCTGACGCCCATGGACAAGACCTGGAACAACAAGGCCTGGTTCATGGTGCTGCCGGTGCTGGTGCTGGTGGCGTTTTCGGCGCTGATCCCGCTGATGACGGTGGTCAACTATTCCGTGCAGGACACTTTCGGCCGCAACGAATTCTTCTGGGCCGGAACCGAATGGTACGAGGAAATCCTCCATTCGGACCGCTTCTGGGATTCGATGGGGCGCAATCTTCTGTTTTCGGCGATCATCCTCGCGATCGAAATTCCGCTCGGCATCTTCATCGCACTCAACATGCCCAAGAAAGGCTGGGGCGTGTCGGTGTGCCTGGTGCTGATGGCGCTGCCGCTGCTCATTCCGTGGAATGTCGTCGGCACCATCTGGCAGGTCTTCGGGCGCATCGATATCGGCCTGCTCGGCTATGTACTGTCGTCGCTCGGCATCGACTACAACTATGTCAACGACCCGTTTGACGCCTGGGTGACCGTGATCATCATGGATGTCTGGCACTGGACAAGCCTGGTGGTGCTCCTGTGCTATGCCGGCCTGGTCTCCATTCCGGACGCCTACTACCAGGCCGCCAAGATCGATGGCGCCTCGCGCTGGGCGATCTTCCGCTACATCCAGCTGCCCAAGATGAACCGCGTGCTTTTGATCGCCGTGCTGCTGCGCTTCATGGACAGTTTCATGATCTACACCGAACCTTTCGTGGTGACCGGCGGCGGCCCCGGAAACACGACCACCTTCCTGTCGATCGATCTCGTCAAACTCGCCATCGGCGAGTTCAATCTCGGCGAGGCGGCCGCCATGTCGCTGGTCTACTTCCTCATCATCCTTCTGCTGTCATGGGTTTTCTACACCGTCATGACCAGCGCCGACGCGGAGCGATAAGGTGGCCGGAACCGAGCAGACAACCACGAACGACCGGGCCGACGCATTGTTGCGGCAGGCAGCCACGCAGCACGGCGTGAAATCTGCCGACGCGGCATTTGCACGCAAGATGCGCAGGCGCGGCGAGGAATCCCGCTTCTGGTGGCTGGTGCCGACGCTCTACATCATCTTCCTGATGCTGCCGATCTACTGGCTCATCAATATGAGCTTCAAGACCAACCAGGAGATTCTCGGCGCCTTCTCGCTGTGGCCGCAGAACCCGACCTTGCGCAACTATGCGGTGATTTTCACCGATCCTTCCTGGTACAGGGGCTATATCAACTCGATCATCTATGTCGTCATCAATACGCTGATCTCGGTCAGTGTCGCCCTGCCGGCAGCCTATGCCTTTTCGCGCTACCGTTTCCTTGGCGACAAGCACCTGTTCTTCTGGCTGCTCACCAACCGCATGGCACCGCCGGCGGTGTTCGCCCTGCCGTTCTTCCAGCTTTATTCGGCTTTCGGCCTGATCGACACGCATATTGCGGTGGCGCTGGCGCACTGCCTGTTCAACGTGCCGCTGGCAGTGTGGATTCTCGAAGGCTTCATGTCGGGAGTGCCGAAGGAAATCGACGAGACCGCCTACATCGACGGCTACTCCTTTCCGCGCTTCTTCCTGAAAATCTTCATGCCGCTGATCGCCAGCGGCATCGGGGTGGCGGCGTTCTTCTGCTTCATGTTCTCCTGGGTCGAACTCCTGATCGCACGCACACTGACGACGACCGCCGCCAAGCCGATCGCCGCCATCATGACCCGCACGGTTTCGGCCTCCGGCCTCGACTGGGGCGTGCTCGCCGCAGCCGGCGTGCTGACCATCATTCCCGGCGCGCTCGTTATCTGGTTCGTTCGCAACTACATCGCCAAGGGCTTTGCCCTGGGCCGCGTTTGAGGGAGTCGGTGATGAACTTCGCGTGGATGGCCTGGACGCTGCCGACGGCGCTCTTCTTCTGCACCATCGCGCTTCTGCTCGTCGGCATGGCGGTGTGGGAATACGTTTCGCCCGGCGGCAATCCGCGGGTCGGCATTCTGCGCTTCGAAACGACGCGCGGCGACAGGCTATTTGTTTCGCTGCTCGGCAGCGCTTTCATTCATCTTGGCTGGCTGGGGCTCGTCGGCCCCAACCTTTGGTGGGCTCTGGCTCTTTCGGTGGTCTACGCCATCGGCGTTTTCCGTTTCGTTTGAGCGAACATGAATTGGAGCGTCCACTGTCCGGCCGCTCTGATCGAACTGCAACCAGATAAAGGGAGGTACATATGAAACGACAATTCCTGACTTCGACGACAGCGCTTATCCTGCTTCTCGGCGCCGGCCAAGCCTATGCCGGAATGGAAGAGGCAAAGGCGTTCCTCGACGCCGAGATCGGCGACATGTCGACGCTCGACCGCGCCGGCCAGGAAGCGGAGATGCAATGGTTCATCGACGCCGCCAAGCCATTTGCCGGCATGGACATCAAGGTGGTGTCCGAAACCATCACGACCCACGAATATGAATCGAAGACGCTTGCGAAGGCGTTTTCCGACATCACCGGCATCAAGGTTACCCATGACCTGATCGGCGAAGGCGACGTCGTCGAAAAGCTGCAGACGCAGATGCAGTCCGGCGAGAACATCTACGACGCCTATATCAACGATTCGGATCTAATCGGCACACACTGGCGCTACCAGCAGGCACGCAGCCTGACCGACTGGATGGCGAACGAAGGCAAGGACGTCACCAATCCGAATCTCGACATAGACGATTTCATCGGCAAGTCGTTCACCACTGCACCCGACGGCAAGCTCTACCAGCTTCCCGACCAGCAGTTCGCAAACCTCTACTGGTTCCGCTACGACTGGTTCAACGACGAGAAGAACAAGGCGGACTTCAAGGAGAAGTACGGCTACGACCTCGGCGTTCCGGTCAACTGGTCGGCCTATGAGGATATCGCCGAATTCTTCACCGGCCGCGAGATCGACGGCAAGAAGGTCTATGGCCACATGGACTACGGCAAGAAGGACCCGTCGCTCGGCTGGCGCTTCACCGACGCCTGGCTCTCGATGGCCGGCAACGGCGACAAGGGCATTCCGAACGGTAAGCCGGTCGACGAATGGGGCATCAAGGTCGACGAAAACTCGCGGCCCGTCGGCTCCTGCGTTGCACGCGGCGGTGACACCAACGGCCCGGCCTCGGTCTACGCCATCCAGAAATATCTGGACTGGATGAAGGCCTATGCGCCGGCGGCGGCAGGGGGCATGACCTTCTCCGAATCCGGCCCGGTCCCGTCGCAGGGTGAGATCGCCCAGCAGATGTTCACCTACACGGCCTTCACCGCCGACTTCGTGAAGGAAGGCCTGCCGGTGGTGAACGAAGACGGCACGCCCAAATGGCGCTTCGCGCCGTCGCCACACGGCGTCTACTGGAAGGACGGCATGAAGCTCGGCTACCAGGATGCAGGCTCCTGGACGCTGATGAAGTCGACCCCGGACGACCGCGCCAAGGCCGCCTGGCTCTACGCGCAGTTCGTCACGTCCAAGACCGTCGATGTGAAGAAGAGCCATGTCGGCCTGACCTTCATCCGGCAGTCGACCCTCGATCACCAGAGCTTCACCGACCGTGCACCGAAGCTTGGCGGGCTGATCGAGTTCTATCGCTCGCCGGCGCGCCTGCAATGGTCGCCGACCGGCACCAACGTGCCCGATTATCCAAAGCTGGCACAGCTCTGGTGGCAGGCGATCGGCGATGCGTCATCCGGCGCAAAGTCCGCGCAGGAAGCCATGGATTCGCTCTGCGCCGAGCAGGAGAAGGTGCTTGAACGTCTCGAACGCGCCGGCATCCAGGGCGATATCGGCCCCAAACTGGCGGAGGAACACGATCTTGCCTATTGGAACGCTGACGCCGTCAAGAACGGCAATCTCGCGCCTCAATTGAAGATCGACAACGAAAAGGAAAAGCCGATCACCATCAACTACGACGAACTGGTGAAGAGCTGGAACAAGTGAGGCATAGATCACGTCTCGCTTACGCGTGACAGGAGGGGAGATGGCACAGGCCGTCTCCCCTCTTTATTTCAGCGTCATTGCTGCTTTCGCAGCGAACCAATTCAAGCCAAGTCGGGGCTCCCTCACGTCGGGGCCAATCGTAGTCATATGAACGCATTCTGTCGGCGGGAATGGACAAAGATCAGGACTTCGCACAGGCCGCGGTGGCACCGCCAAGCCCGAGACCTGCAGGATCCGGTGCGTGGGCGAGAGGGCAGCGCTGGCCTGACCGGAACTCTGCTCACGCTCTGAGGTGAGAGAGTAAAGTACAAGCGATCTTTGTCCGAAGCGGAAGGGTCGCGATCAATTTTCGCGCCGTTGCACCGGCTTTGCTCAAATATCAAACGCAAAAATGCCTCCGGTGCTGTCGCGCCGGAGGCATTTTGGAAATACGATAGGATTAAAGCGCGGCTTCGAGCGTGGTCAGCTGACTGAGGAACGCCTCGGCACGGGTCCGCGCCTCGTCTGTCTTGGCGTCGGCGACGTCCTCACGCGCTTCCTGGATGCGGCGGGCGACATCTTCCCGATCGATGCTCGCCACCGGTACCGCCGATTCGGCGAGCAAGGTACAGCCGCTCGGCAGAATATCGGCAAAACCGCCGAAGACGACATAGCGCTCGTCGGCGCCGGAGAGCGGCTTGACAGTCACGACGCCCGGCTGGACGTTGGTCATCACCGGCGCGTGGTTAGCCAGCACCGTCATCTCGCCATCCGCACCGGGGATGATCACCGACTGCACCTCTTCCGAGACGAGCAGGCGCTCCGGCGAGACCAGTTCGAACTTGAAGCTATCTGGCATGACAAACATAGCGCCAGTGAATAGCGAATAGCGAATAGTTCAAATTCGCCGCGTCGCCAGTTCCCTACTCGCTACTCCCTATTCGCTATTCGCTCGGATCAGGCTGCTTCGGCTGCCAGGCGTTCGGCCTTCTCGATCGCCATTTCGATCGATCCGACCATGTAGAAGGCAGCTTCCGGCAGATGGTCGTACTCACCCTCGACCAGCCCCTTGAAGCTGCGGATCGTGTCTTCCAGCGGCACGAGCTGGCCGGGCGAACCGGTGAACACTTCCGCGACGAAGAAGGGCTGCGACAGGAAGCGCTCGACTTTACGGGCGCGCGCCACCGTGACCTTGTCCTCTTCCGACAGCTCGTCCATGCCGAGAATGGCGATGATGTCCTGCAGCGACTTGTAGCGCTGGAGGATTTCCTGGACCTTACGAGCGACCTGGTAGTGCTCCTCACCGACGATCATCGGGTCGAGCATGCGCGAGGTCGAATCGAGCGGATCGACGGCCGGGTAAATGCCCTTTTCGGAAATCGCGCGATTGAGCACGGTCGTCGCGTCAAGATGGGCGAACGAGGTCGCCGGCGCCGGGTCGGTCAAGTCGTCGGCGGGCACGTAGATCGCCTGCACCGAGGTGATCGAACCCTTGTTGGTGGTGGTGATGCGCTCCTGCATCGCACCCATGTCGGTCGACAGCGTCGGCTGATAGCCCACGGCCGAAGGGATGCGGCCGAGCAGCGCCGAAACCTCGGAGCCCGCCTGGGTGAAGCGGAAAATGTTGTCGACGAAGAACAGCACGTCCTGACCCTGGTCGCGGAAATGCTCGGCGATCGTCAGGCCCGAAAGGGCGACGCGGGCGCGCGCGCCGGGCGGCTCGTTCATCTGGCCGAACACCAGGGCGCACTTCGAGCCCTCGGTCGAGCCGTTGTTCTTGTGCGGGTCCTTGTTCACGCCCGACTCGATCATTTCGTGATAGAGGTCGTTGCCCTCGCGCGTGCGCTCGCCGACGCCGGCGAACACCGAGTAACCGCCATGCGCCTTGGCGACGTTGTTGATGAGTTCCTGGATCAGCACAGTCTTGCCGACGCCGGCGCCGCCGAACAGGCCGATCTTGCCGCCACGGGCGTACGGCGCGAGCAGGTCGACGACCTTGATGCCGGTAACCAGAATCTGCGCTTCCGTCGACTGGTCGACATAGTCCGGCGCGTCCTGGTGGATGGCGCGGCGTGACTTGGTGTTGACCGGACCGGCTTCGTCGACCGGCTCGCCGATGACGTTCATGATGCGGCCGAGCGTCTCGTCGCCAACCGGCACGGAGATCGGCTCGCCCGTGTCATAGACCGGCTGTCCCCGCACCAGGCCCTCGGATGTATCCATGGCGATGCAGCGCACCGTGTTCTCGCCGAGATGCTGCGCGACTTCCAAGACGAGACGATGCCCGCCGTTGTCGGTCTCCAGCGCGTTCAAAATCGGCGGCAGTTCACCCTCGAACTGCACGTCGACGACGGCGCCGATAACCTGGGACACGGTGCCGGCAGCGCCCTTGGCGGCCAGAATCGGAGCCGACGACCGGGCAGCGGCAGCCTTGGCGGCAGCAGTCTTGGCCGGAGCCTTCGCGGCGGGAGCCTTCACGGCCTCAGCCTTGGCGGCGGGAGCCTTTTTTGCTGCCGGGGCCTTTGCCGCCGGTGCCGCTTTCGGAGTAGCTGCTTTAGCCATCGTGGTAACCTCTTTGGTCCGTTTCTCGTTTCGACGTGGTCGCCCGGAAAGCCGCCGGCCTTCCGCGATCACGTGCCTAGAGCGCCTCAGCGCCCGAAATGATTTCGATCAGTTCCTTGGTGATCTGCGCCTGACGCTGGCGGTTGTAGGTGATCGTCAGCCGGTTGATCATGTCGCCCGCATTGCGCGTCGCATTGTCCATGGCGCTCATCTTGGCGCCCATTTCGCCGGCTGCATTTTCAAGCAGCGCCCGGAAAATCTGCACCGAGATGTTGCGCGGAATGAGATCGCTCAGGATCTCGCCGGGTTCCGGCTCGTATTCGTAGATCGCGCCGCCGGTGGTCTGGGCATCCGAGCCGGCTGCAGCGGGTGCGGCCGGAATGATCTGCTGGGCTGTCGGCACCTGGCTGATCACCGACTTGAACTCGGAATAGAACAGAGTGCAGACGTCGAAGGCCCCCTCGTTGAACAGGGAGATCACCTTCTTGGCGATGGCGTCGGCATGAACGAAACCAAGCTGCTTGGCCTCGCGCAGGTCGACACGCTCGATGATCAACGCGGCGAATTCGCGGCGAAGGATGTCGAAGCCCTTCTTGCCGACGCAGATGATCTTCACCGTCTTGCCGTTTGCCTGAAGCCGACGGATATGGTCGCGCGCGAAACGCGCGATCTGCGAGTTGAAGCCGCCACACAGGCCACGCTCGGCCGTACAGACGATAAGCAGATGCGTATCGTCCTTCTCGGTGCCGGTCATCAGCGCCGGCACGTCGCTGCCGCTGCCGACCGCCTGTGCGATGTTGGCCAGAACCGCGCTCATGCGCTGCGAATAAGGCCGCGCGGCTTCCGCCGCCTCCTGAGCACGGCGCAGCTTCGCCGCGGCGACCATCTGCATCGCCTTGGTGATCTTCTGCGTCGCCTTGACCGAGGCGATACGGTTGCGGAGGTCTTTTAACGAGGCCATGCCTTACCCGTCATCGTCAGGCGAAGTTTTTCGCGAAAGCGTCGATGTGTTCCTTGAGCTTGGCCCGCAGATCGTCGCTCAGCGCCTTCTCCTTGCGGATGCCTTCGAGCACGTCCTTGCCTTCCGAGCGCATATGGGTCAGCAGCCCCTGCTCGAACTTGCCGACCTGATCGATCGTCAGCTTGTCGAGATAGCCGTTGACGCCCGCGAAGATCACGGCGACCTGCTCTTCCGTCTTCAGCGGCGAGAATTGCGGCTGCTTCAGGAGTTCGGTCAGGCGCGCGCCGCGATTGAGCAGGCGTTGCGTGGCCGCATCGAGGTCGGAACCGAACTGCGCGAAGGCCGCCATCTCGCGGTACTGCGCAAGCTCGCCCTTGATCGAACCGGCGACCTGTTTCATCGCCTTGATCTGGGCGGACGAACCGACGCGCGACACCGACAGACCGACGTTCACCGCCGGGCGGATGCCCTGGAAGAACAGGTTGGTCTCGAGGAATATCTGGCCGTCGGTGATCGAGATCACGTTGGTCGGAATGTAGGCCGACACGTCGTTGGCCTGCGTCTCGATGACCGGCAGAGCCGTCAGCGAGCCATTGCCATTGTCGTCGTTCAGCTTGGCCGAACGCTCCAAAAGGCGCGAATGCAGGTAGAAGACGTCGCCCGGATAGGCTTCGCGGCCGGGCGGACGACGCAGAAGCAGCGACATCTGGCGATAGGCGACGGCCTGCTTCGACAGATCGTCATAGCCGATCAGGGCGTGCATGCCGTTGTCGCGGAAATACTCGCCCATGGCGCAGCCGGCGAACGGCGCCAGGAACTGCATCGGCGCCGGATCGGACGCGGTCGCCGCGATGATGATCGAATAGTCGAGCGCACCGCGCTCCTCCAGAACCTTCACGAACTGCGCGACGGTCGAGCGCTTCTGGCCAACCGCGACGTAGACGCAGAACAGCTTCTCTGAGTCCGGACCGCTGTCGTGGATCGACTTCTGGTTCAGGATGGTGTCGAGGATAATGGCGGTCTTGCCGGTCTGGCGGTCACCGATAACCAGTTCGCGCTGGCCGCGGCCAACCGGGATCAGCGCGTCGATGGCCTTGAGGCCGGTCGACATCGGCTCATGCACCGACTTGCGGGGGATGATGCCGGGAGCCTTGACGTCCACGCGGCGACGCTCGGCGGCAACGATCGGCCCCTTGCCGTCGATCGGGTTGCCCAAGGCGTCGACGACGCGGCCGAGGAGACCCTTGCCGACCGGAACGTCGACGATTGCGCCCGTACGCTTGACGGTGTCGCCTTCCTTGATGTCGCGGTCGCTGCCGAAGATGACGACGCCGACATTGTCGCTTTCCAGGTTCAGCGCCATGCCGCGAATGCCGCCGGGGAATTCGACCATCTCGCCGGCCTGGACATTGTCGAGGCCGTAGACGCGGGCGATGCCGTCACCGACGGACAGGACCTGCCCAACCTCGGAAACTTCGGCTTCCTTGCCGAAATTCTTGATCTGGTCTTTGAGAATTGCGGAAATTTCCGCGGCGCGGATGTCCATCAGCCGACCTCTTTCAGTGCAAGCTTGAGCGAATTGAGTTTGGTTTTAAGCGACGTGTCGATCTGGCGCGAACCCATCTTGACCACCAGCCCGCCAAGCAATGACGGATCGACGGTTACGGTGATGGACACATCCTTGCCGGCGACGCCCTTGAGGGCGGCCTTCAGTTCGGTTTGTTGCGCGGCCGTCAATGGATGCGCCGAAGCCACCTCGGCGGCGACTTCGCCGCGCTGCTCGGCCGCGATCTCGCGGAACGCCTTGATCATGCCGGGAACGGCAAAAAGCCGGCGGTTCTGAGCGACAACCCGCAGGAAATTTCCGACCAGACCGGTGATCCCGGCCTTGTCGGCAACCGCCGCAATGGCCTTGAACTGCTCGTCGGACGAGAAGACCGGGCTCTTGATCATGCGGGAAAGATCGTCGCTATCGGCAAGCAGTGCCTCAAAGCGTCCGAGATCTTTTTCCACCATCGCCACCGCATTGGCTTGAACGGCCAGTTCATACAATGAACCCGCGTAGCGTTCGGCAACAGCGGAGATTGGCGAGCTAGACTTTGCCACGGTCCGTCTTTTCTCTTGTCTGACAGGCCGGAAGATTGTTGGCGTGAGCCGGAGCCCTGACTAAATCTTTGGCCTTGCTGCATTTTTTTCGATCACGGAGAAACGGCAGTCGTATCCCCCGATCGAAAGTCGATTGCCGTCTAGCATACGCCTTTCAGAGTCGCAACACGTTGAAAGGCAGGCTTCAGCGCAGTTTGTCGCATCCCGCCCGCCAAAACCGCGCCAGACGACTTTCAGGATATGAGGCCAACCGCAAAGGCCAGCGGCAACGCCGCCAGAACCAGTTCCACGGCGAGCAAAACCCAATTGTAGAAAGTGTTGCCCCGGTCCGACAGCATCGAGACGACGCGCCCAAAGGCAGTGAACGCCCAGGAGAAGCCGAGCGCCATATAGAGGAGCGGCTGCGCCAGGAGAATGCAGCACAGGCCAAGGCCGAGGTAGAAGCCGGCCATGCGTGCCCGCGCCTCGGCTATCGCCTCGGGATGGCCCTCCACCGTCTGCAGCCGCAGCACGCGAAAGGAAAGCCTCGGCCCGAACAGCAGCAAAAGACCTAACAGCACCGTCACCGCCGCGGAACACCACGCCAGCCATTCGCCCTGCGTGAACGGCCTGGGAAATGCGAACTCCATGTCACCCCTCCAAACGGATTTTCGTGCTGAAATCGCGTTATTCTAGCGCGGGATGCCTGCCGCGCCATAGGCACGGACGGCAGCCTCACAAAAAACTCTGCGGGTCGATATCGACCTGCACGCGTACAGAGCCGCGCACTTTCGGTCCGTTCGCCAGAAGCGTCCGCAGATAGGATTGCATATCGCAGCGCCGCTCGCCCTGCACCAGGAGCCGAAACCGATGCCGCCCGGCAACCAGCGCCAGCGGCGCTTCGGCTGGGCCGAGCACGTGGATGTCCCTGGCAACCGGGGCGGCGCGCCTCAGCCCGCGCGCGTGGCTTTCCGCTTCGGCCCGGGTGGCGGCGCTGACGATGATGCCGGCAAGTCTTCCGAATGGCGGCAGGACGGCCTTTTCCCGCTCGAGGATTTCACGTTCGTAGAATGCCTCCGCATCGCCCGAAACGATTGCCCGCATCACCGGATGCTCGGGCTGGAAGGTCTGCAAGAGCCCAAGGCTCTTCTTGCCGGTGCGCCCTGCCCGCCCGGTGACTTGCGACAAAAGCTGGAAGGTGCGTTCGGCGGCGCGCGGATCGCCATTGGCGAGCCCGAGGTCGGCGTCGACGACGCCGACCAGCGTCATGTTCGGAAAATTGTGCCCCTTCGCCACCAGTTGCGTGCCGATGACGATGTCAGCCTCGCCGTTCGCGATCGCCGCCAATTCCAGCCGCAGCCGCTTGACCCCGCCCAGAATGTCGGACGAGAGCACGATTGTGCGCGCGTCGGGGAAATGCCCGACCACTTCCTCGGCGATGCGTTCGACGCCGGGGCCGCAGGCGGCCAGGTGATCGAGCGTCCCGCATTCCGGGCAGGCTTCCGGCCGCTTTTCGTTGTGCCCGCAATGATGGCAGACGAGTTGCCCGCGAAAGCGGTGTTCGACCAGCCAGGCCGAGCAGGAAGGGCACTGGAAACGGTGGCCGCAGACGCGGCAGAGGGTCAAGGGCGCATAGCCGCGCCGGTTGAGGAACAGCAGTGACTGCTCGTTTCGCTCCAACGTGTCGCGCATATGCGAAAGAAGCACCGGCGACAGGAAACCGCCCCTGGCTGGCGGCGCGCGGCGCATGTCGACCGGCCGGATCGTCGGCAGCGCGGCCTCGGCAAAACGCGCGTGAAGCACCGTGCGCGCATAACGCCCCTGCTCGGCATTGACCCGGCTTTCCACCGAAGGCGTCGCCGAGGCCAGCACCACCGGAAAGCCGCCGATATGGCCACGCACCACGGCCATGTCGCGGGCATTGTAGAAAACGCGGTCCTCCTGCTTGTAGGCAGGATCATGCTCCTCGTCGACGACGATCAGCCCGAGCTTTTGAAACGGCAGGAAAAGTGCCGAGCGCGCACCCGCGACCACCCGCACTCCCCCTTCCGCCACCTGCCGCCAGACCCGCTCGCGCTTGCGGGGTGCGAGATCGGAATGCCATTCGGCCGGCTTTGCTCCGAACCTGTCCTGGAAGCGCTCCAAAAAGGCCTGGGTCAGCGCGATTTCCGGAAGCAGGATCAGCACTTGCCGGCCCTCGTCAAGCGCTGCCGAGACTGCTTCGAAATAAACCTCGGTCTTGCCGGAGCCGGTAACGCCGTCGAGCAGCGTGACGGCGAATTTTCCGGCGGCCGCGCTACGGCGCAACATGGCGGCGGCGGCCTGCTGCTCAGGGGTGAGTTCAGCCGCCGCGTAGCCCGTGTCAGGGGCGGCCACGACCGGCTGCGGCGGAATCATCACTGTCTCGAACGCGCCTTGCGCCTTCAACCCGTCGATGACCGTCGAGGAAACGCCCGCCGCATGAGCGAGGCCCGAGCGCGTCCAGGCAAGGCCATCATTCGCCAGTTCCAGCACGCGCGTTCGGGCGGTCGTCATCCGGTCCGGCTCGATCGCTACCCGGCGCAAGCCCTCCGTCCACGGTTCGGGATCAAAGGCTTCTGGCGCGCGCAGGATCATCCGCGCCACCATGCCGGGCGGCGACAGCGTATAGGCGGCAATCCAGTCGACGAAACGGCGCATTTCCGCGCCGATCGGCGGGCAATCGAAGACATGGCTGATCGGCCGCAGCCGCTTGGGGTCCAGCGCCTCGACCTCTCCATCCCACACGATGCCCGCAACCTCGCGCGGCCCGAGCGGCACGCGCACGATCGAACCCGGCACCACATGCATGCCTTCAGGCACCGCATAGGAATAGGCGCGCTCGGCCGGCATCGGCACCAGCACCGGCACGGCCTTGGTTTCGGACGAATCGTCTGTCATGCCGCGTGACCTTGCCCGGACTTTGGTTTAGATCAAAGCCCGAACAACGACGCGCCGCGACGGCGCGAAAATCGCCAAGGAGATATTCATGAAATTCTTCGTCGATACGGCCGACGTCAAGGAAATCCGCGAGCTCAACGAGCTCGGCCTGCTCGACGGCGTCACCACCAATCCGTCGCTCATTCTCAAATCAGGGCGCAACATCGCCGAGGTGACCAAGGAAATCTGCGACATCGTCGCCGGTCCGGTCTCCGCGGAAGTGACCGCCACGGAGTATTCCGAGATGATGAAGGAAGCGAAGGTGCTGGCGGCAATCGCCGACAATATCTGCATCAAGGTTCCGCTGACCTTCGACGGGCTCAAGGCCTGCAAGGCGCTGACCGCCGCGGGGCGCCAGGTCAACGTAACGCTCTGCTTCTCGGCCAACCAGGCGTTGCTTGCCGCCAAGGCTGGCGCCACCTTCATCTCGCCCTTCATCGGCCGTATCGACGACATCGGCCTCGACGGCATGGAGCTGATCTCGGAAATCCGCACAATCTACGACAATTACGACTTCAAGACGGAAATCCTTGCCGCCTCGATCCGCACGGTGAACCACGTCAAGCAGGCCGCATTGATCAGCGCCGACGTCGCCACCGTACCGCCCGCAACGCTGAAGGCGCTGGTCAAGCACCCGCTGACCGACAAGGGTTTGGAAGCTTTCCTGGCCGACTGGGCCAAGACCGGCCAGAAGATCGGCTGACAACCTTGGCGGCCGGTGGGCCGGCCGCACCCAGGGTCGGATTGCATCTTATCCAGGCTGACCGCCGGCGAGCCGCGCCAGATCCTGCGCGATTGCCAGCCGCAGCAGTTCGGCAAGCTGCCTTGCCGCGCGATTTTCGGCATCTCGCTCGGCGCGAAACTCGGCGAAGCCTTGGCGTGGTACGTCGTAGGACGAGGAAATGTCCCGCACGCCCCTGGCAAGCACATCGCCGGTCTTCGCATCGGTGATCACGTAGTTCGAAGTCAGCGTCATGGTTCGGGCCGTCGGCTCGTCTTCGGTGACGCGCTGGACGCTCGCCGTCGATACCGCCTGCTGCGTCATGCCGAGATCGACCATGTAAAGTGGATTGGCTGGCTGCCCGGCCCCGCCGTTCAGCCCGAAGATCAGGTGGTTGCGCACCTCTTGCGCGTAGCGCGTGCTCACCGGCTTGATGG
The DNA here is from genome assembly GCF_047739745.1 of Borborobacter xinjiangensis. Taxonomy (NCBI): domain Bacteria; kingdom Pseudomonadati; phylum Pseudomonadota; class Alphaproteobacteria; order Hyphomicrobiales; family Phyllobacteriaceae; genus Borborobacter; species Borborobacter xinjiangensis. The sequence goes on from NZ_JBLLVA010000007.1 coordinate 184,885, forward strand.
CGATGGAATGCAGTCCGGTCGTGGCCCCCGCCTGCGCGCCCGCCACGGCCGGACCGTCGGAATAGAGCGGCCGTACGGTGCAGGCCGCGAGCATCGACAAGGCGAGCGCAAGCGCGGCAATGCCGCACGGATGGAGTTTCCGGGAGCCTCGCGGCCGTTCAGGCAACGACATTGACGATCCTCTGCGGCACGACGATTACCTTGCGCGGCGACTTCCCCTCGAGCGCCTTCTGGACGAAGTCGAGTGCCAGAACCGCCTGTTGGACGGCAACTTGATCCGCGTCGCGGGCAATTGTCAAATCCCCGCGCTTCTTGCCGTTGATCTGGACCGGATAGGTGAACTGGTCGTCGACGACAAGCGCCGGGTCGAACACCGGCCATGGCTGCTCGGAAACGAAGCCTTCGCCGCCAAGGACCTGCCAGCATTCCTCGGCCAGATGCGGCATCATCGGCGCGATCAGATGCACCAATATGTCGATACCTTCGCGCGTTGCCGCCTTGAGCGCCGGATCGGCCTTGCCTTCCGAGATCTGCGTCAGCGGGGCGGTCAGCGCATTGGCAAGCTCGTAGACGCGGGCGACGCCGCGGTTGAATGCCAGCTTCTCGATATCCTCGCCGACCGCCCTCAGCACCTTGTGCGCGGCCTTCGATACGACGCCCGCCTGGCCTTCGCTCGCGGAAGCGGGTGCAATTCCGCCAAGCGTATCGGCCGCCGTCGTCACCAAACGCCAGACGCGTTGCACGAAACGGTGCGCGCCGGCGGCGCCCTCGTCGGTCCACTCGACGTCGCGTTCGGGCGGCGAATCCGACAGCATGAACCAGCGCGCCGTATCGGCACCGTAACCATCGGTGATCTCTTCGGGGCTTACCGTGTTCTTCTTCGACTTCGACATTTTTTCGAGCGGGCCGATCTCCGCCGGCTTGCCGGTGACGATCTCGATGGCGCGGCGTTCATCGCCGTCCTGCTCCAGCCGCACCTCGGTCGGCGCCAGCCAGCGGCCGTCCTCGGAACGGTAGGTCTCGTGCACCACCATGCCCTGGGTGAACAGGCCCTCGAACGGCTCGGCCAGATCGACATGGCTGGTATCGCGCATGGCGCGGGTGAAGAAGCGCGAATAGAGCAGATGCAGGATCGCATGCTCGATGCCGCCGATATACTGGTCGACCGGCAACCATTCATTCGCCGCCTTGCGGTCGGTCGGCTCGTTCTCCCACGGCGCGGTGAAGCGGGCGAAATACCAGGACGAATCGACGAAAGTGTCCATCGTGTCGGTTTCGCGGCGCGCATCCTTGCCGCATTTCGGGCAGGCGACATGCCGCCAGGTCGGATGACGGTCGAGCGGGTTGCCGGGCTTGTCGAAGTCGATGTCGTCCGGCAGCTTCACCGGCAGGTCGGCCTTCGGCACCGGCACGACCCCGCAATCTTCGCAGTGGATCATCGGGATCGGGCAACCCCAGTAGCGCTGGCGCGAGATGCCCCAATCACGCAGGCGGAAATTGACCTTGCGCTCGCCCATCGGCCGGTTGCCGATCGTCCGGCGTTCGAGCCGGGCGGCAACCTCGGCGAAAGCCGCCTGCGGCGTCATGCCGTCGAGGAAGCGCGAATTGATCATCACGCCGTCATCGACATAGGCTTCCTCCAGAATCTGGAAGGTTGCCGGGTTCTCGCCTTCCGGCATCACCACCGGCACCACCGGCAGGCCGTATTTGTTGGCGAAGTCGAGGTCGCGCTGGTCACCGGACGGGCAGCCGAAAATCGCCCCGGTGCCGTATTCCATCAGCACGAAATTGGCGACGTAGACGGGCAGCGTCCAGTTCTCGTCGAAGGGATGGACGACCCGGATGCCGGTGTCCATACCCTTCTTCTCGGCGGTTTCGAGTGCTGCAACCGAAGTGCCCATGTGGCGCACATCCTCGATGAAGGCGGCCAGCTCGGGATTGTTGGCGGCCGCCTTCTTTGCCAAAGGATGATCGGCGGCAATCGCCATGAAGGACGCGCCGAAAATCGTGTCCGGCCGCGTCGTATAGACTTCGAGCTCGCTTTCGCCATCGGGCGCGGTGCCCTCGGCGAGCGCCCAGCGGATGGTCAGGCCTTCCGAACGGCCGATCCAGTTCTGCTGCATGAGGCGGACTTTTTCGGGCCAGCCGTCGAGACCGTCAAGCGAATCGAGCAGATCCTGCGCATAGTCGGTGATCTTGAAGAACCACTGCGTCAATTCACGCTGCTCGACCAGTGCGCCCGAGCGCCAGCCGCGGCCGTCGATCACCTGCTCGTTGGCAAGCACCGTCATGTCCTCCGGGTCCCAGTTGACCTTGGAGGATTTGCGCGTCACTAGCCCCTTCGCTACGAAGTCAAGGAAAAGCATCTGCTGGCGATGGTAGTAGTCGACGTCGCAGGTGGCGAATTCACGGCTCCAGTCGATAGACAGCCCCATGACCTTGAGCTGGGCGCGCATGGTGGCGATGTTCTGATAGGTCCATTCCTTGGGATGCACCTTGTTCTGCATGGCCGCGTTCTCGGCCGGCATGCCGAAGGCGTCCCACCCCATCGGGTGAAGCACGTTGAAACCCTTCGCGCGCTTGTAGCGTGCCACCACGTCGCCCATCGTGTAGTTGCGCGTATGGCCGATATGGATGCGGCCGGATGGGTAGGGAAACATCTCCAGCACGTAGTATTTCGGACGTGGATCGTCGTTCTTCGTCTCGAAGAGCTTCCGGTCCTCCCAGGCCTTCTGCCATTTGGGTTCGATCGCGCGGGGATTGTATCGTTCGGTTGCCATCGGGTGTTTTTCACTTACAAAGCATGCGTCAGGCTGCGCGCCGCAGTCTGGCATTCAGAGATCTTGGTCCGGGTGTTCAACACGGATTGCCGGACCCGTCAACTCCGGCGAAATCCGCCGGCGACGAAAAGCAGCAGGATATAGTGATGACAACCACGGTCGAACGGCTTGAAACGGTGAGAAGCAGGATAGCGGCGGCGACGCGCGAAGCAAAGCGCGAACCCGGCTCAGTGACCCTGATTGCCGTGTCCAAGACCTTCGATGCCGAGGGCATCCGGCCGGCGATCGATGCCGGTCAGCGGGTGTTCGGCGAAAACCGCGTGCAGGAGGCGCAAGCCAAATGGCCGGCGTTGAAAGCCGAATTTCCCGACCTGCAATTGCGGCTGATCGGCCCGCTGCAATCCAACAAGGCGCGGGAGGCTGTAGCGCTCTTCGATGTCATCGAGACCGTCGACCGCGACAAGATCGCGGCCGAGCTTGCCAAGGAAATGCAGAAGCAGGGCGTGAAGCGCAAGCTCTACGTCCAGGTCAACACCGGCTCCGAACCGCAGAAAGCGGGGATCGGGCCGCGCGATGCGGCGGCCTTCGTCCTGCGTTGCCGGCAGGTGCACGGCCTTGCGATCGAAGGGCTGATGTGCATTCCGCCTGCCAATGAGAACCCCGGCCCGCATTTCGCGCTTCTGGAAAAACTGGCGCGCGAAGCCGACGTCGACCATCTGTCGATGGGCATGTCGGGCGACTACGAGATCGCGATCGGCTTCGGCGCCACCTCGGTGCGCGTCGGCTCGGCGATCTTCGGAGCCAGATGAAGCAGCCGCTCCGCAAAAGAAAAAGGCCGGTCGATGCCGGCCTTTTCCATTTCTTAGGCTTGGAAGCTTATTCGACGGCGACGATCTTTCCGTCTTCCCACTTGAACAGTGAGAAGCTCGGCGAGGAAAGATCGCCGTTTTCGCCATAGGTCAGCTTGCCGATGGCGGTCGCCACGGGCTCGCCGGATTTCAGCGCGGTCCCGACCGCGGCCGCATCCTCCGCACTGCCGGCTTTTTCGATACCGGCCTTGAGCACTTCGACCGCCGCATATGCATTGAGCGTGAAGGCTTCCGGCGGAATGCCCTTTTCCTTCAGCACCTTGACGGCCTCGGCCGAATCCGGGTTCTTCAGCGCGTCGGTCGCGTTGGTGAAGATCGTTCCGGCCGCCGCTTCATTGCCGATTGCCCAATATTCGGTGTTGGAAAGCCCTTCGCCGCCGATGATGGTGGCATTGACCGAAATATCGCGAAGCTGACGGGCGAGCAGCCCGCCTTCCGGGTGGTAGCCGCCGAAATAGATCACATCCACATTCTCGGACTTGATGCGGGTGGTGAGCGCCGACAGGTCCTTCTCGCCCGGCGTCAACGAGCTGTAGAACACCTCGTTCAGCCCGCCGGCATTGATCGCTGCCTTGAACGCATCGGCGAGGCCCTTGCCGTAAGTGCCCTTGTCGTGAACGACCGCCACCCGCTTGTCCTTCATGTGCTCGAGCACATAGGCGGCGGCGACTTCCGCCTGCTGGTCGTCGCGGCCGCAGGTCCTGAGCACATTGGTCAGGCCGCGGGCCGTCAGCTCCGGCGCAGTCGCCGTCGGCGTCACCATCAGCACGCCGTTTTCGGCAAACACGTCAGATGCGGGGATGGCGACGCCGGACGTCACCGGGCCAACGACGAAGCGTACGCCATCGCCGACAAGATTGTTGGCGGCCGACACGCCCTGCTTGGGATCGCCGGCATCGTCGGCAAGCTTCAGCTCGACCTTCTCGCCAAGTATGCCGCCGTTCTTGTTGATCACATCGACGGCGGCTTCGGCGCCGTTCTTCACCTGATCGCCATAGGCCGCGACCGGCCCCGTAAGCGGCGCAACGACGCCGATGACGATATCGGCCTGGGCAGCCGATGCAAAAGCCAGGGAAGCGGCAAACGCGACGCCGGCCAACAATTTCGTCTTCATCATGATTCTCCTGAAGCTCGAGCGTGCCTTCGGATTCACCAAAGGCCTGGCCGCGCATATCCATTCCCTTCCGTTTTGGCAATCAGCCAGACGGAAGAGCGGATAGACTAGGGCATCGGATCGCAAAGCGAAATCCGGTATTCGTCAAAGCGTCAGACCAGCGTTGTCGTCCGGATGGACGCACGCGATCTAATGCAGCACGAATTCGCCGTTTACATTGCGCCATTCATTGGGCGCGATCAACTTGCGGTGCGTGTAGCTCACCGAATGAAGCGGCCCGTCGAGCTTTGTCTTCCAGAACTCGATGAAGCCGAACAAGCATGGAAATTTCGGCGCGAGATCGTAGTCCTGCCAGATAAAGGTTTGCAGCAGATGTGGATGGTCCGGCATGTGGTAAAGAAGCTTTGCCGTGGTCAGGCCGTAGCCTTTGAGCATAAGTTCCAGTTCCGAAGTCTCGCGCATGGCCGTTCTCCCGCCTTTCGCCGCTCCTCCACACTGATAAGATAATGATGCGGCTCGATGGTCAACAGAGTCCTAATGATGTCGCACGCGGGAGCGTACGCCGAGGGGCGCATCGGCCTTGGCATCCGCGTCGTATGTCTAATATTGTCGGTGCGACGGATGAGGATTCCGCCACTCCGGCACGACACGCCGAGGAATGTGAGGAACTGAGATGGTTGATGAAGTTGTTCATCCTGTGCAGGCGGGATGGAAAGAGGCGGCGCTGATCGACAACGCGACCTATGAGAAGTGGTATGCGGAGAGTGTTGCCGACCCGGACGGGTTCTGGGGCAAGCACGGCCAGCGGCTCGACTGGTTCACGCCCTACAGCAGGGTCAAGAACGCCTCGTTTGCCGGCGCGGTGTCGATCAAGTGGTTCGAGGATGGCGAGCTCAACGTTTCATACAACTGCATCGACCGCCACCTGAAGACGCGCGGCGACCAGGTGGCGATCATCTGGGAGGGCGACGATCCGGCCGACGACAGGAAGATCACCTATCGCGAGCTTTACGAACAGGTCTGCCGCTTCGCCAATGTCTTGAAGCAGCGCGAGGTCAAGAAGGGCGACCGGGTCACCATCTACATGCCGATGATCCCGGAGGCGGCCTATGCGATGCTGGCCTGCACCCGCATCGGCGCCATCCATTCGGTGGTGTTCGGCGGCTTCTCGCCGGAGGCGCTGGCCGGGCGCATCGTCGACTGCCAGTCGAGCGTGGTGATCACCGCCGACGAGGGCCTGCGCGGCGGCAAGCCGATCCCGCTCAAGACCAACACCGACAAGGCGATCGCCATCGCCGCCGGCCACGGCGTGACGGTCAGGACGGTGGTGGTGGTGCGCCGCACCGGCGGCAGCATCGCCTGGGTGGAAGGCCGCGACGTCTGGCACCACGAGGCGGCGGCCGCTGTGGCGGCCGACTGCCCGCCGGAGAAGATGCAGGCGGAGGACCCACTGTTCATCCTCTACACCTCCGGCTCGACCGGCAAGCCGAAGGGCGTGCTGCACACCACCGGCGGCTATCTGGTGTTCGTGTCGATGACCCACCAGTACATCTTCGACTACCATGACGGCGACATCTACTGGTGCACCGCCGATGTCGGCTGGGTCACCGGCCACTCCTACATCCTCTACGGACCGCTGGCCAACGGCGCCACCACCTTGATGTTCGAGGGGGTGCCGAATTATCCGAGCCCGTCGCGCTTCTGGGAAGTGGTCGACAAGCACCAGGTCAACATCTTCTACACCGCGCCGACGGCGATCCGGGCGCTGATGGGGGCGGGCGATGCCCATGTGAAGAAG
>NZ_JBLLVA010000070.1:0-2724 GCF_047739745.1 Borborobacter xinjiangensis
GCGGTCTTCGTTTTTGCGCCTTCGATAACCACGCCGCTGGTCGCGTACTTCCACAAAGCAACAAGCAGTTTCCTCGCCAGGGCGACGATCGTGACTTTCCTGGTGCGCGGGCCGAGCCGGCGGACCCTTTCGTGATACCATCGCGCAAGCGCCGAGTCGTGTCAATGACCGTGGAATCGGGACCCCATATTTTCGCGCAAAAGGGACCCCGGTTTGGGGTGATGAAGTGCACGGCGGTGAGCGCCCGATCAGGCGAAGCTGGTCGGGGTTGCACAGCCTGATCGGGCGCGACTGATTGGCTTTTGGACTTCAGCTTTGAGAGCGGCTTTTGAAGCGCCAGGATTCGTTTCCGGTCTCGACGATCTCGCAATGGTGGGTGAGCCGATCGAGCAGCGCGGTGGTCATCTTGGCATCGCCGAAGACGGTGGGCCATTCGCCGAATGCCAGATTGGTGGTGATGATGACGCTGGTGCGCTCGTAGAGTTTCGAGACCAGATGGAAGAGCAACTGGCCGCCAGCCTGGGCAAAGGGTAGATAGCCGAGTTCGTCGAGCACGACGAAGTCGAGCCGGGTGAGGTGGTCGGCAATGCGGCCCTGCCGGCCGGCGCGGGTCTCGGTCTCGAGCCTGTTGACCAGATCGACGACATTGAAGAAGCGGCCGCGCGCGCCGTTGCGGATGAGGGAGCGGGCAATGGCGATAGCCAGATGCGACTTGCCCGTGCCGGTGCCGCCGATCAAGACGACATTGCGCTGATCGGCCACGAAGGCTCCGCCGGCGAGGTCGCGGATCAGGCTCTCGTTGACGGGCGTGCCGGTGAAGTCGAAGTCGTCGATGTCCTTGGCCAGCGGCAACTTGGCGACGGTGAGCTGGTATTTGATGGAGCGCGCCTGCTTCTCCGATATCTCTGCCTGCAAGAGATCGCCGATGATCCTAGGTGGCTCATGCTGGCGCTTGATGGCGACGCCCATGATCTCGTCATAGGCCGAGCGCATCCCGTAGAGCTTCAGCACTCCCATCAGTTCCAGCACTTCGGTGCGTTCCATGGCTGCTTGTCCTCCTGAGGCTGTCATAGCGGGCGCAATCGGCGATCGGCTCATGAGCCAGCTTAAGCGCCTGGGGAATGGAAAGGATCGTGCCCGGCGCCGGATCGCGGCTGCGGGCCAGGATGTTGAGGATCACCGCCGCCGATGAGATGCCGTGATCGAGCGCTTCCTGACAGGCCGCCTCGACCGCGTTCAATCCGTCGCTCAGCACGCATGTGAGGATCGACACCATCTGCCGGTCGCCGTCATCGGCGGCCTTGAGCTTGCGGCGCACCTTCTCCATGGCCGACGGCAGGACCCAGTTCTTGAATGGTGCGCCATTGCGCAGTCCGCCCGGCTTGCGGGCCAGCACCGGCACATAATGCCAGGGATCGTAGATCACCTCGTTACGGCCGAAGCAGCGGGCGTGTTCTCCAACGACCGCGCCATCCTGGCGGATGACGATCCGATCGGCATAGGCATGGATCTCGACCGGCCGGCCGACGGCGCTCGACAGCACCGAGTATTTGTTGTTGTCGAAGCGCACCGTGCAGGTCTTCGACACAGACGCGGGAATGCAGTGGAAGCCGTCGAAGCGTCCGGCATAGGGAATGAAGCTGGCTCGCTCCTCCTCGAACACCTCCCAGACCGTGCGATCGCCCTGTTCGGGATGCCGATGCGCCTTGGCGTAGGAGACGCATTTGTCGGCCAGCCAGCCGTTCAGGTCCTCCAGCGTCTTGAAGCGCAGCCTCGGCGTGAAGAAGCGCTCCCGCACCAGCCCGACCTGGTTCTCGACTTGCCCCTTCTCCCAACCCGACGCCGGCGTGCAGGCCTCAGGTTCGACGAGGTAATGCCCGCACATCTGCGCGAAGCGGCGGTTGTAGCGACGATCCCTGCCAATGAAGATCGCGTCCACCGCCGTCTTCATGTTGTCATAGATGCCGCGTGTGCACGCCCCACGGAAGAAGGCGAACGCCCGGTCATGCGCGTCGAACACCATCTCCTGCGTCTCGCGCGGATACGCCCGGACAAAGAACATGCGGCTATGACAGAGCCGCATGTGTGCAACCTTCACGGTCACCGTCACGCCGTCCAGCAGGACGACTTCGTGGCTCCAGTCGAACTGGTAGGCTTCCCCAGGCGCGAAGCTCAGCGGGATATAAGCCTCGGCGGCAGCGCTGCCGCGGTGCTCCTCCCAGTCCTGCGCATGCCGCCACACCGAACTGTAGCTGCCGTCATAGCCAAGGCCGCGAAGCTCCTCGAAGATGCGGATCAGCGTCAGCCGCTCACGCTGCGGCTTCGCCGCATTCACCGACAGCAGCCGGTCCAGCTGCTCACGCCAGGCTCCCATGCGAGGATACGGCTGATGCTTGCGCTCGTAGCGGAACTCGGTCTCGTCCGATCGCAGAACCTTGCGAACCACCTTGCGGGAGATCCCCAGTTCCCGGCAGATCGCCTTGATCGACTTCCCCTGCACCAGCGACAGCCGGCGTATCTTTGCAATCGTCTCCACAACCAACATCCAAAACACAAATGCCTCCGATCAAACCGGAGGCATCTTGATGACCCCACGTTAAGGGGTCCCGTTTGGACGAAAATCACCCCTCAAACAGGGTCCTCATTCCACGAAAAATCACACCGAGTCGGGTTGATGACGCAGCCAAAGCCAGGCCATTTCCACGGCGATGGCGCGCAGACGGG
>NZ_JBLLVA010000071.1:0-2702 GCF_047739745.1 Borborobacter xinjiangensis
TCGATGGGCATCGCCCGCCTCGATGTCGACTGCGCCGAGCAGGGTACGCCGCTTGAAATCCGCAACGAGAGCGGCACCGTCAAGGCCATCGCCCACACATTGCCCTTTGATGACCCGAAGAAACTGAAGCGGACGGCGAAAGGCTGAGGTCCGATGACGGCCAGCACCTTTTTCAGCCGACCGGTCTACGGAACCCTTTCTCCGAAGCCCGGAAAGCTCCACCTCTTTATTGCCGACGACGCAGGTGCGTCGGCAATTCTCGATCTCGCGAAAAGGGCCCCCGCGGACTTTTTCGCGAACGCTCGCATCATGCTGATCTCCGGCGGGGCGGAGACACAGAGTGCGGAGGCGTTAAAGGCTCTCAAGCCCGACCAGTTCTATCACGGACCCTCTTTCGCCAGCGCGCTGCCGAGATTGCGCCATATGCTGACGAATGCCCATATGGGTATGCGGCTCTATCTGTCCGGATCCGAAGGGTTGATCGGTCAGGCCATGCAGGTCGCCGTTGAAGCGGGTATCGACTATCGCTCGATCCAGACCGAACATCGCGGCACACTGGCGCGTCGCGTTCAATGCGTCCATTGCAAAGGCATCACCGAGGACGTGACGACGCAGCCGGCGACCTGCTCGCATTGCGGCCTGATTCTTCTCGTCCGCGACCATTATTCGCGGCGCATCGCCGCGTTCCAGGGTGTCTGCATCAATGCGGAAGACCCGAATGACGTTCCTCCAACAGAGGAGATTTTCCGTTGAGCGCCGGAGGAAGCAAGATAGACGTCACGGTGACCGACGTCGTCACCGTGAACGAACTGGTAAAGCGGTTCCACTTCGAGCCCACTGACGGTGGCTTGCTGCCGACATTCTCCGGCGGCGCGCATGTCGTGGTGGAGATGCGCCACGAAGACGAAACCCGCCTCAATCCCTATTCGCTGATGAGTTCGCCGCTGGACACCCGCGACTATACGATCAGCGTGCGTCGCGACGACGCCGGGCGCGGCGGATCGCTATTCATGCACAATCGCGTGAAGCCCGGCATGCGCATGGTCATCAGCCATCCGGTCAATCTGTTTTCGCTGGATTTGAGGGCGAAGAAGCACCTGATGATCGCCGGCGGCATCGGCATCACGCCGTTCATGGCTCAGACCGCCCAGCTTGCCGCTGGCCCCGGCAATTTCGAATTGCACTATGCTTGCCGCACCGGACCGCTGAGCACCTATGCGGAGGAATTGAAGAGCCGCTACGGGCATCGCGTGCATCATTATCGCAACGATCTCGGCCAGGACCTGCCGCTGGAGACAGTCCTGGCGACGCAGCCCCTGGGGACCCACATCTATGTATGCGGCCCGAGCGGAATGATCGATTGGGTGCGCAAGACCGCCCTTGACGCCGGCTGGCCCGAGGAAACCATACATTTCGAGCATTTCGCCGCGCCTCAACCCGGCAAGCCGTTCGACGTGACGCTCGCCGTCAGCGACATAAAGCTGCGGGTCGGCGAACATCAGAGCCTGCTCCAGGCCATCGAAGCAGCCGGCGTGGAGCCGCCCTATCTCTGCCGCGGCGGGGTTTGCGGCCAGTGCGAAACGGACGTCATCTCACATGACGGCAAGCTTCTGCACAACGACCACTGGCTGTCGGAGGAAGAACACCAGTCCGGCAAGAAGATCATGCCATGTGTTTCGCGCTTTGAGGGAAAAACCCTCGTTCTGGAGCGCTGAGGAGGAATCATGGGAATAAACTTCAGGAAAGAAACATTCCGCGACGATTTCAGCTTCAAGAACAGCCCCGAGCAGATTCGGCGCTTTCCGTTCCCGTTCCCTGAAGACAGCTATATGTACTCGGTCAACATCGAGCCGCATGTCAAAGGGCAAAAGGGCACGGTGTTCGAACACCTGATCGACGTCGACGAACATTACGTATCCGAGATGCAGGACCGTGCATTGGTTCTTGCCCAAGACCCGCTGCGTTGCCAGTCTCTGCCGCATATGACGCTGGCGGGCTGGGATACGCTCGAACTGCTCATGACCGAGATGGCCGCGAGCTACCCCGAGCACTTCTCTCTGACCCGCGACGGCGACAAGTGGCACTGGATCAACCGGCCGCTCGGCATCGACGATCATTTCGTTTTCGGCGATGTTTCGACCCTTCCTTACGATCCCCTGGAATATATCACCCGTCAGAGCCAGGGCGACTTTGCAGTCTGCGACCAGCGCGACAACAATCTGTGGATGGATGCCGGCATCGTGACCACCCAGGCTGACTGGTCACTCGGTTTCGACATCGGCATGAACTTCTTCGAATGGCATGCGCCCGTGCCGCTTGCCAATGAAATGGGCGTGTTCAAGCGTGCGCTCAAGTTCTTGACCGCCATTCAGCAGGGGCAGCCGGCGCGGCGCCACAACTGGACCATGACCATCAATCCGCGCCTCGATACCAGCCCTGAAAATTATCATAAATGGGGTGTGGACCGCACGACGGTCACGCCTGAGAATGTCGGCAACAAGGTGCATCTGCGCGTCGAAGTGCAGATGTTCTTCCGCCTGCCGCGTTCCAACGCGCTGCTGTTCCCGATCCGCTGCTATCTGATCAAGATGGATGAGCTGGTGACCTCGCCCAAATGGGCACGCCGCTTCCATCGCGTGCTGCGTGACCTGCCGGAGGAGCTGGCAGAGTACAAGGGATTGACGCGTTACCGGCCAACCGTC
>NZ_JBLLVA010000072.1:0-2303 GCF_047739745.1 Borborobacter xinjiangensis
ACCAATGAAAGGGGGTTAGTTCTTCAATTCGAAAAAGGGGTCAGTTCCTGGATTCGCTTGACACAGCACTGCGGCAATGCTGCAAATCCCACGATGTGACATCGAGATTTCCGATTCATAAGTATAGAGTAACGTGGGGAGATCGTCTCCTGCTCATGGGCGTCGCATCCGGGTGCGGATCCGTGAACGCTCTGTGAGGTGGCCAAGATCGCGTCTGCCCTGCCGCGTCAGCCGCCGGCGCAGCACGGCTAAGGCCTCCACCCGGTCATAGCCGTCCGCGATCAACAGGTTGAGTGCTCCCCGCATCAGCAACGCGGCGGTCGGTTCAGTGGATGTGGTTGTGTAACCGTCATTGATGGCATCGATATAACAGACCGTGGTGGCCGCGAGTGCTGCGTCCACGCTGTCGGCCTCTGGCGCGCACCTTGCAGCCAGCCGCAAACGGTATTGCCGCTGCCGCTCGTGATGGCCGCGTTTCATCGGATCCGGATACCGCGGCATGCTTTCCCTCCGTCACAACGTAAATCCCACGCTGGAAGGTCGGATGGCGCCGAGCAAGTCACAACGAGACGTCTGCGAAGCCGCCATGTCCAGGCCTGCTGCACCGCAGCTCGCAGCCGGGAGGAGCCTGCAAAGGGCAGCCGATGACACCTAAAGGTTACAAACTCCAATTTAGATCAGTTGCCGACAAGTTGTTTCGCGCTGCCCGCACGCTATCGCACCTGCCCGCGCACGCGATGACGGACACGCTGGTGGTGCCGCCACCACGCGATCGGCGTATCTTTGTGATGCTGTTCTCAGGGGCGAAGAAGCCCGGTGAAGAGTTGATGGAGGTTCTCGCGCGACGAAATGCCCACCGTCACCGTCGGTCACATTGAGATGTCAATGTCGGCTACCGACGCGTGACGTAGCGCAGGACAAATGATTGCCGAGATTGCAAACGGGCGAGCGCGCCATCGTATCCATCATCTCTAAGTAAGATCGCTAGTAAGAGCGCCCTGCCCTGACGCGAAACATGTCTACCTGAAGACTTTCTAGAGTTCTCTGGGATTTAGAATGGCAGCGGGCCATGCTCCGGTGATGCTTTTCACGGTTGTGTCGGAAATTTTCTGGCCGGGCACCGCGGTCTCGTAGGTCTTCTGCGTTTCAGGGAAGTTTTCTATGTCCTCGTCCGATCGGTGATCCTGCTTGTGCGCACGCTGGTATCTGGCCTACATCTTCGCCTTCTCGACCTGGAAGAGGTGATGGCAAGTGTGGGCTAGTCTAAGTCGACCATTCGGCCGTGCACCGCTCGGACTTGCATTTCGCACCGCCGCTGCTCGACCGGGTAACCGACGTGAGCCCGCGGTCACGGGCAACGTAACGAGGTTATCGCGGATTTACCTTTGCGCTGACTTTTTGAGACTTGGCAGCTGACGATGATGTCAGACAATCGGTCATGGCCCATAGTCGCAGGTGGCGACCCCGCGACCCTCAATAGACGTGCAGTTCCCTTGCATCTGGTCTCTTTTGAACGGTACCGCGTTACTCCGATATTGCAGAACGAATCAGATCTAATTGGGGATCAGCATGGCCACTCGAGAATCAATCCGTGTCGCCGGAATAATCGCTGGAGAGGTCGAGGATGTGGTTGCACGTTATGCTACTGACATGAGCAAGCCCGCGATTCTGCTATGCGGCCGCTTAGCCGGAGAAGTTGTGGCAATGATCGCACGTTTACCAGAAAAACGGCAGCGGCAAGTGGCCCGCAGTCAGACAGCATTATTACAGAAATTGTCCGAGGAAATCGCGTTGGCCGCGACGTTGGTGAACGCCGGAGATACAACTCCTGAGCGCACAAACGATGAGCAACCCCACGAGCAAGACATAAGCGTAGATAAGTGGGCTGGCCCAACCGCAGGACCTACATACCTTGAGCGCCACTTCGGCATCGCACGCTCAACTCTGCACCGCTGGCAACGTCAAAAATTAGTAATCGGTCTGCGGAAGGGGGCTCGAAAATATGTCTTTCCGCTGGCCCAGTTTGTCGACGGCAGACCGGTCACTGGACTCGCAGAGATAGCCGAAAGTTTCCCAAATCAAAGGTTAGCGTGGTTGTGGATGATCAGTCCTTGTGACGATTTAGGGCAAGAAGCACCAATCGATTTGCTTCGCTTGGACGAGGCGTCGAAAGTTATCGAGGCTGCTATGAAGAGCGTTGATCAGGCCGGGTAGTTGGAAAACAAAAAAACCCGGCAGTTGCCCGCCGGGTTTCTTCAAGTAGTCGTAAGCCGATCAGAACGAGCGGCGGAAGCGGAGCCAGC
>NZ_JBLLVA010000073.1:0-2020 GCF_047739745.1 Borborobacter xinjiangensis
CTCCTGGATCGGCTTCTTCTTCGCCGCGCGCGCGATCTCAATGTCGGACTTAAACTCGGCCATCGTCGTCGATTCCTTCGTAACGGTTGAATTGTTTAAGAGGTCAAAAGCGTGGTGGGGTACGGTTGGCTGCCCTGTGCGCAGACACCACTGTATTAGCCATGAGCAGGGCAATCGTCATCGGGCCGACCCCGCCCGGCACCGGGGTAATCGAGCCCGCGACAGCGGCCGCTTCGTCATAGGCGACGTCGCCGACCAGCCTGGATTTGCCTTCACCCTTTTCGGGAGCGGGGATTCTGTTGATGCCGACGTCGATGACGGTCGCGCCCGGCTTTATCCACTCGCCACGGATCATCTCCGGACGGCCGACAGCCGCAACCAGAATGTCGGCGGTCCGGCAGAGCGCGGGCAGGTCCTTGGTCCTGCTGTGAGCGATGGTCACGGTGGCATTGGCGTTGAGCAGGAGGTTGGCCATCGGCTTGCCGACGATGTTGGAACGCCCCACCACGACCGCGTTGAGACCCGACAGGTCGCGACCATGGGCGCGCTCGATCAGCAGCATCGAGCCGGCCGGTGTGCAGGGCACGAAGGCGCTGTCGAGTTCGCCGGTGCCGAGCCTGCCGACATTGGTGAAATGAAAGCCGTCGACATCCTTTTCAGGAGCGATCGTCTGGATGATCCGACCGGAGTCGATGTGCGAGGGCAGGGGCAGCTGGACCAGTATGCCGTGAATTTCCGGGTCGGCGTTGAGCTGTTCGACCAATGCGACCAACTCCTCCTCCGAAGTGCTTTCGGGAAGGGTGTGCTGGATCGAATTGAACCCGCAGGCCTTGGCGGTCTTTCCCTTCGACGCGACATAAACCTGACTCGCAGGGTCTTCGCCGACGATCACCACGGCGATGCCGGGGGTCAGAGCATCCGACTGCGCCAGCTGCGAGGTTGCGGCCTGGACATTCGCAATCACGGATGCTGCGGCGGCTTTGCCGTCGATTACTGTCGGCATCGGCTGTCATTCCTCCCTGTGGCATCGCGCCGGCCTCCCTCTCCCAAGGGTGTCGCCGGCCGACTGAACTTCAATGGCTCCAAGCTGGACCATAGCAATTGAGCAGGCAAAAAGTCAACTTAAATGCAAATAATTTTCTTACCAAGAAAGTGTGGCGATCTCCGATGCGCCCTTTGAAATTCAGATTTCGGCGGTCGCTGCCACAGCGTTTTCGCCACGTTTCCCGGATAGATGCGGCGGGTTGCCTGTGCGAGTGGCCCGCTATCTTGTCCCGCGCCCAGATGCAGCAAGACGCTCGGCAAAGAGCGGCAGCATCAGCCGGGCTCCCTGCGAATAGGTGTGCGTTGCCGCCGCGACGCTGTCGTCCAAACTGGCAATCGCCTTGAGAGTCGCAGCCGTTCGCAAGGGAAGCAGATCGGTGCAGTCGAGCATTTTCAGGAACACGGAACTGATGGGAACGGAAGGGCCTTCGACCGCGACCGCCGGCTCGTTCCTGTCGGCTTGCCATTCCTCGAATCTCTCAAGGGCGTCGTGAAAGGCATTCTGGAGAGTGATGGGCGCATGGCCCTGGTGAAGGTCAGGCAACACTGTCAGCATCTGAACGCCTCTCGTGACTGGTACGACCGGGGCAAGGCGCGAACTTTTGCGGATCGGGAACAGTCACCGCTGGGCGAGCGATATGCCTTCAGGGAAGCATATTTTCATAACAGTTAAATCCGATCAATTTAAAAACATGCGGACCACCATCGATTTTAGTCGAATAAGTGCGGGGAAACGCTCGCGTCGGAACGCGGCGTTCTGGAGATCGGAAGTCCAGGACACGGACATTCTTCTCCGCAAATGAAAACCCCCGACCTGGGGCCGGGGGTGTTCATTCAGATCAGTTGTTCTCGTGCGATCTATCAGATGACGAAGAACCAGTTGGCTACCAGCACCACCGTCAGGCCGGCTGCGAGCGTAAGGTAGGGAAGGATGCCCGCCTTGCGATTGCTCAGTTCAGACTGCTTGATGCCGAGG
>NZ_JBLLVA010000074.1:0-1878 GCF_047739745.1 Borborobacter xinjiangensis
TCGACCGCGTCGAACCTTGCTGAGGTAGCAGACCAAATCAGGAGAGCGTATGGCCCGTCCACCTGCCGCGCGGCGATGTTGAATTGCGCGTCCGGCAGCTGCCTGTCCAGCCGCGCCGCTGACGTGCGGATGGCGTCGTGACCTCTTGCATTGGAGTTGACCGTCAGCAGGAGAACGTCTTCCGAGTAGTTCCTCCGAAGATCCTCCTCGAGGTCGCCTTCGAGCCTCAGTCTCAGGTGGTCCTCGAAGACTTCCTCGGGCGTGCGATGTCCGCTGACGTTCATCCTGTCGACCTTCCGTGGTTGATTGCTGGTTCTTGTTCACGGCGAGCGGCCGCAACGGCGAAGCCGAGGAGGACGATCAGCACACCGCCACCCCACGCGTAACGGGCATATGACAAAGCCGGATCATGCCCGCCCTGATATTCGGGCCAGGTCACGCGCAGATACCCACCGGGGATGCCCGGCTCAGGAGACCCCGGCACTCCAACATGAAGTTCCAGGCGCGCACCATCGCGAGAGGATGTCAGCACATGGACTGGCACACCAATGGCCGAAGACTGTTCGCCTGATCTGGCGGTTCCCAGCGCGTATACGGCAACGTTTGACTGCATTGCTGGGAGCCCTGCGTATCCGATCCCACTCCTGCCGTGATGCCAGACGTCGAAGCCAACGCCATGCCAGGTGGTGAAACGCCCTCGCGGCTCGACCACCATGGCTTCGGCCGCCTGGATGACGTAGGTCCTCCCGTCCGGAGACGAGACGGATGCCTCTATGTTCACAAGGTCATGCGGCGGTAGAGGAGTCCTGTGAGTGTTCCTGTCTTCGACCCGCATCCGCAGTGTGGCGCTTCCAGGTGCCAGGTCTCCTCCGTTCGAGGGCGCTTGTCCGATGCTGGCCGAACCTTGCGCGGTGATGACGGCTGTCTTTGCTTCGGGACCCGTGTACAGCGCAACCACACCGCCAACCACCGCAAGCGCCAAGGCCGACCCAGCCCCCGCGACGAGGCCCTGGCGGCCCCATTCCACGCCGGTGCTTCCCGGTCGCGAAGTCAGCAGATAGCTGCTGACAGCCAGGAAGATAGTCATCGGAAGGATCACGAGAAATTCCTGGCGGTATGACAGCCAATGAACCTCAGCAGGAGGCGGGTTCTCAGCAAACAGTCGGAACTCCGAATTTGGGAGCCCTATGGGGCCGAGGAAGTGGCCGTAGGCGACAAGCAGGAAACCCAGCATGATGCCGCCACCGACCGCGGCCGTCCTGTCACGTCCTGCGATGGACCACCAAGCCACGGTGAATGCACTCGCGACGGCAATGCGCATGACGAACCAAGTGACGCCGGGGAACTGTCCGAGCACCAGCGCCTGCAGCAGCCCGGCTGCAATCACTACGGCTATGGCGACGCCGACCCCGAGCGCTGCTGACCGCGCCGTTGATGCTTCCGGCTCGATACCGCTAGCCAGGCGATGACGCCAAGCCCACAAAGCGATGACATAGCCGAGATAGTAGACGGCGAAATGCACCGGAAGGCCCGTAATCCACGTGTGTTCGAGGTCGAGCCACTCCGGCTGTGACGGCAGCCCGATCGGCGAGAGAGACCAGTAGTAGACGGTCAGCAGCACCATGTGGACCGCGGTGATGACAGCACCCCGCACGAGCCCGATCCCAAGCCACGCAGTGCCTAAGCCGAATACGGTGGCCATGAGAAGTGTGTCGGTGATCCAGTAGGTCCAATATGGATCGTTCCCCCACAGCATCGCATGGCCGATGGCCGCATCCACAAAAATAGCCAGCAGCGCTGCCAATGCCGTGAATTTGGAGACGTCACTCAGCGAAAGCGGCGAGTGCCCAGCCCGCGACACGTTCGCGTTCTTGTCCA
>NZ_JBLLVA010000075.1:0-1792 GCF_047739745.1 Borborobacter xinjiangensis
GACATCTGGGAGGCACCTATGAAGAGAACTGAAACTCGCGACGCGCTTGTCGACAAGGGTCGCAGGCGCCTGTTGACGACTGCGTTGGGCGGAGCGGCGCTTGGGGGCTCCAGCGTCCTGATAGCCAAGGCGGCAATGGCGCAGGACAGCGGCGCGTCGTCCCTGATACCAAAATCGATGCTGTCGCAGGGCAAGCCGATCCTCTCGCCCCCTTATGGGCTTCCGTCGGAGTTCGAGGAGGACGTGATCAGGCGCCCGACCGATCTCACGCCGACCGCTGAATCGTCCTGGAGCTTCACGCCGCTTCAGGACCTCCACGGCACGATTACCCCGAACGGTCTGTTCTTCGAGCGCCACCATGCGGGTGTTCCGACCATCGATCCCGACAGCCACAGGCTCCTGGTCCACGGCCTCGTCGACAGGCCATTGGTCTTCACCATGAACGACCTGACGCGCTTTCCCGCCGTGACGAGAATCCATTTCCTGGAGTGCTCCGGCAATTCGCTGACCGAGTTCACCAAGCCGGCTGCCACGGTCCAGACCTCGCACGGCCTCCTGTCCTGCGTGGAGTGGACCGGGGTGCCGCTCGCGACATTGCTTCAGGAGGTCGGCGTGAAGCCGGAAGGCAAATGGGTTCTAGCCGAAGGCGCGGACGGCGCGGCCATGACGCGCTCGCACCCGATCGAGAAGGCGATGGACGACGCGCTGATCGCCTTCGCCCAGAACGGCGAGCGCCTGCGGCCCGAGCAGGGCTATCCGGTCCGGCTGCTCCTGCCCGGCTTCGAGGGCAATATGAGCATCAAGTGGCTTCGCCGCATCAAGATAGGCGACCAGCCTTTCATGACCCGCGAAGAAACATCGAAGTACACCGACCTGATGCCGGACGGACATTCGCGGCAATTCACCTACACGATGCAGGCGAAGTCGGTCATCACCAGCCCGGCGGCCGGAGGCATGATCGAAGGCGGTCCGGGTCCTGTGCAGATTAGCGGCATCGCATGGTCAGGCGAAGGCAGGATCCAGAAGGTCGACGTTTCCGTCGATGGCGGACGGTCCTGGCGGACAGCGAGCCTCGACGAGCCCGTCCTGCCCAAGGCGCTGACGCGCTTCCGGCTGCCATGGGTCTGGGATGGTTCCCCGACGATCATCGCCAGCCGGGCGGTAGACGAGACGGGATATGTCCAGCCGAAGCGCGAGGCGTTGATCGCCGAACGCGGCACGAACTACGTCTATCACTACAACGCGATCGCGCCTTGGAAGATCGCCGAGAACGGGGAGGTGACCAATGTCTACGCCGCTGGAGCATAGAACCATCATCGCTGCGGTGGCGGCCGTCGCCGTCGCAGGATCGATGCTCGCCGCCGCAGCTCAATCGACAGGAGAAGCCGGAGCGCAACCGGGCGCCGAGCCGCTGGGGATCGGCCAGACGCCTGACGAGGAGTTGGTCGAGGCTTGGAACATCGACATCTCGCCGGCAGGAGACAATCTTCCCGAAGGAAGTGGATCCGTTGCGGAAGGGAAGAAGATTTACGCAAACTCCTGCATTGCCTGCCATGGCGAGACCGGCGCCGAAGGTCCGATGGATAAGCTCGTAGGCGGGCGGGGCAGTCTGAATACGGACAAGCCGGTGAAGACGGTCGGGAGCTACTGGCCCTATGCAACGACGCTTTACGACTACATTCACAGGGCTATGCCCTTCGACAGTCCGCAATCACTGACGGACGATCAGGTCTATGCCGTCACGGCCTATGTCCTCAACCTGAACGGGATCGTCCCGGACGACGCCATTCTC
>NZ_JBLLVA010000076.1:0-1792 GCF_047739745.1 Borborobacter xinjiangensis
AGCGTAAGGTAGGGAAGGATGCCCGCCTTGCGATTGCTCAGTTCAGACTGCTTGATGCCGAGGTCGTCAAGCATGTGCTCGGGGAACTTGCCGCCGTCCTGGATGTAGTGACGGTAGCAGAAGACCGGAATGATCAGCGCGGCGGCAATCAATCCTGCCCACAGCGCCCACGGATTCCAGACCTTCGCACCGGCGCCCATGAACATGGCGTTGACGTAGGACAGTATTCCGCCGATCGCGATCATGATGGTCGGCGCCCGCCACGGCCGCTTGATGTGGCCGTTGTCGATCCGGTGAATCCAGCCGGAATTGAGGTTGAGGAAGTTGAAGATGATGTAGCCGCAGTTCGACACCGACAGGATGAAGAAGAAGCCGGTGGCGTCGGCCGAGGCAATTGCCAGGATCCCGAGATTGAAGATCAGGTCCGACCACATGGCGGCCGTGGGTGCGCCGTGCGAGTTGACGCGCGAGAGATAGCGCGGCAGCCATCCATCCACCGAACCCTGGTAGAGCGTGCGCGACGAGCCGGCCATGGCGGTGTTGATGGCAAGCATCAGCGCCAGGATCATCAGCATGATCATGAGCGTGGTGACGAAGCCCGAACCGCCGACCATCTGCGCCATGGCCTGGCCAACGCCGGTGCCGTCGACGATCGGGCCGGAAAGCATGCCCTCGAGGCCGAGCACGCCCTGGAAGGTGAAGGGCACCAGCGTATAGAGCAGCAGGCAGAGCAGGCCCGAATAGAGGATCGCCCGCACCGTGTCGCGGCCGGGATTCTTGAACTCGCTGGTAAAGCAGATCGAGGTTTCGAAAGCATATGCCGACCATGCGGCGATGAACATGCCGCCGAAGACGAGCGTCCAGCCGGAAATGTTCCACGAGCCGGGCTCCGGCGCATAGGCGGCGGCGAGCGGCACCAGCGGCGTATAATTGTCCCAGTTGATCTGGCCGGTGATGATCGGGACGATACCGACGATCAGCATCGGAATGATGACGGCGAGGCCGATGAACTTCTGGACGTTGGCGGTGCCCAGAATGCCGCGGTGCTGAATGGCGAAGGTGATCAGCATGAGCGCCGCGCCGATCCAGAAGACGGCATTGAAGGAGAAGGACACGAAGCCAAGCGAGCCGCTGAACAGGGTCCAGTCGCGAATGGCCGGCGTGGCCGCGGCAGTCAGCACGCCGATTGCGTCGGCGGCCGTTTTGCCGGCGTTAGCCGGATCGGCAAGCCAGGCGACGACTTCCGGCGATGTTTCGGAAAAGCTCGGAATCGGCGCAAAGACATTGAGGAGATATGCGGCCGCGATGGAGCAGCCGAGCGACAGAACCGGCGTCCAGGCCAGCCAGTTGCACCAGACCGACAGCGGCGCGATGAATTTCGAGTAACGAAGCCAGGCGGTGGCGCCATAGACGGAAGCGCCGCCCGACTTGCTCGGGAAAAGACCGGCGATCTCGGCATAGGTGAAGGCCTGGATAAGGCCGAAAATGACCGACACTGTCCAGATCAGGTAGGCTGGCGTGCCCACGGTTCCGGCAATGCCGCCGATCGAGAAAAGAACGAGTGCGGGCACGCCGCTGGCAACCCAGAAGGCGCCGCGCCAGTCGATCGTTCGGTGAAGTTGACCCTCGGCGCCTGCCGAGTAGGTATCAGCTACGGTATTCATTCCCAGTTCCCCATTAAGCGATGGTTGGTTCGCAACGGCCGCATGCCTCAGCGGAGGCCCTCCTTGCCGTTCATCTTTTTTTCCTTAGGGTAAACTTTGTCATAACCATCGCCGTCGTCAAGCGTTTT
>NZ_JBLLVA010000077.1:0-1745 GCF_047739745.1 Borborobacter xinjiangensis
CTCCGTCGATGAACCGGCTAGCCTGCTCCGGCTGCAAAGTCGCACTTCGACGAGAACTCACACAGCTATATAGAGATGCGACACTTGAGCAAATTAGAGATGCGACAGTCCCCGACTTTCACAGCTCGTGCTCTGGCTAACTCGAAGCTGGAAAGGAAGGCTTGCGGCGACTACCCGGCATCGGACCGGGCTTTTGGGAGCCGTCATGCCTTGTCTCGTTACCTTGTCGCAAAACGAACTTCACCGTCTTGAAGCCGTGCAGAAGATCCGTGGGCATCGGCTGACTGTTACACAGGCCGCCGAACTGCTTCGTCTGAGCCGCAGCCAGGTCCACCGGCTTCTTCAGGCCTATGATCGTGACGGCGCCGGCGATCTTGCATCGAAGAAGCGCGGCCGGCCGAGCAACCGACGGCACAGGGAGGCGTTCCGCAATGCCGCGCTCGACCTGGTGCGCGCACACTACATCGACTTCGGGCCGACTTTGGCCTGTGAGAAGCTGCTCGAGCGCCACCAGCTTGCCGTCAGCAAGGAGACGCTGCGCAAATGGATGACGGAGGTTGGCATCTGGACGTCACGGCGCGAGCGCAAACGGCAGCTTCATCAGCCACGTGGTCGGCGCGACTGCTTCGGTGAACTGATCCAGATCGACGGCTCGCATCATTGGTGGTTCGAGAACCGGGGGCCAAAATGCGCCCTGCTCGTCTATATCGATGACGCGACCGGCAAGCTGCTGCATCTTCGCTTCGCCGGATCCGAGAACACATTCGACTATCTGATCGCCACGAAGGCGTATTTGCAAGAATGGGGCAAGCCGATCTCCTTCTACAGCGACAAACACGGCATCTTCCGCACGACACGCGGGTCGGAGTTGGATCGCACCAGCGGCCTGACGCAATTCGGTCGTGCGCTCCACGAGTTGAACATCGACATCATTTGCGCCAACACGCCCCAGGCCAAGGGACGCGTCGAACGCGCCAATCAGACACTGCAGGATCGGCTGGTGAAGGAGCTGCGCCTGCGCGGCATCGACACGATCGAGGCGGCCAACGCTTTCGCGCCGGCGTTCATCGCGGACTTCAACGCCCGGTTTGGCAAGGAGCCCCGCAATCCGAAGAATCTGCACCGTCCCCTCGCCGACCATGAGAATCTGGACGGCGCGATGTGCCGCAAGGAGTTCCGCACGCTGTCGCAAGCTTTGACGCTGCGCTACGACAAGGTGTTGTTCCTCCTCGATCCGAGCGCCTTTGCGAAGAGCTTGGCCGGCAAGAAGGTGGTGGTCTGCGACTATCCCGATGGCCGGCTCGAGATCATGGAGGGCAGCACGTCCCTGCCCTACAGGACCTTCGACAAGCTGCGATCGGTTCATAGACCCGAGGTGGTCGAGAACAAGCGGCTGGATGAAGCGCTTGCCATGGTGGCCGAGATGCAGGCCGGCCGCGAGCTGACGCGCAGTCGGCATGGCCCGCGGCGCACCGGCCAGACAGACCATATGTTCGGCATTCCCGACGGGAGCCAGAGCAACGGTTATGTCAAGCGCGGCACAAAGCCAGGTCGGCGGACGGATTTCATGAACGATCCCGCCGTCATCGCCCGGCGAGAAAAAGCCCTAGCGAGACTGGAGGCGGCCGAGTGATCCGGGCCGCCCCTGCCCTTCCTTTTTTTGTATTTGGCGGGCTGTCAAAGCTCACATGAGGGGTTTGGCGTCAAGACATCGGATGCATCCTCCCCGTGTGCTGTCGGATTCA
>NZ_JBLLVA010000078.1:0-1678 GCF_047739745.1 Borborobacter xinjiangensis
AGCTGAGGCCGTCGATCTCGCCGTTTTCGTTGATGAGGATTTTCTCCGACGACGGCTTGGAGGGCAGGCCGGGCATGGTCATGATCTCGCCGCAGATCGCCACGACGAAGCCGGCGCCGGCCGACAGCCTGACCTCGCGCACCGGCACGGTGTGGCCGGTCGGCGCGCCGCGCAGATTGGGGTCGGTCGAGAACGAGTACTGGGTCTTGGCCATGCACACCGGCAAGTGGCCGTAGCCCTGCTTTTCCCACTGGTGCAGCTGGTCGCGCACGCTCTTGTCGGCGATCGCCCCGTCGCCGCGGTAGATGCGCTTGACGATGGTGTCGATCTTGTCGAACAGGCCGAGCTCGTCGGCATAGAGCGGCGCGAACTGCGAGCTGCCGCCCTCGGCCAACTGCACCACCTTGCGGGCCAGGTCCTCGATGCCGGCCGAGCCCTGCGCCCAGTGCTTGCACAGGATCGCCTCCTCGCCCATCTGCGCGACATAGTCCTTGACCGCCTGGATCTCGGCCTCGGTGTCGGCGTGGAAGTGGTTGATCGCCACCACCGCCGGCACCCCGAACTGCTTGACGTTCTCGATGTGGCGGCCAAGGTTGGCGCAGCCCTTCTTCACCGCCTCGATGTTCTCGGCGCCGAGGTCCTCCTTCTTGACGCCGCCGTTCATCTTCAGCGCCCTGACCGTGGCCACGATCACCGCCGCCGCCGGCTTCAGCCCGGCCTTGCGGCACTTGATGTCGAAGAACTTCTCGGCCCCGAGATCGGCGCCGAAGCCGGCCTCGGTCACCACATAGTCGGCCAGCTTCAAGGCGGTGGTCGTCGCCATCACCGAGTTGCAGCCATGGGCGATGTTGGCGAACGGGCCGCCATGCACGAAGGCCGGGTTGTTCTCCAGCGTCTGCACCAGGTTGGGCTGCAGCGCGTCCTTCAACAGCACGGTCATGGCGCCCGGCGCCTTGAGGTCGCGGGCAAACACCGGGCTCTTGTCGCGCCGGTAGGCGACGATGATGTCGCCGAGCCGCTTTTCCAGGTCCTTCAGGTCCTTGGCCAGGCACAGGATCGCCATCACCTCGGAGGCGACGGTGATGTCGAAGCCGGCCTCGCGCGGATAGCCGTTGGCCACCCCGCCGAGCGAGCAGGTGATCTGCCGGAGCGCCCGGTCGTTCATGTCCATGACCCGGCGCCAGGTCACCCGGCGGGTGTCGATGCCAAGCTCGTTGCCCCAGTAGATGTGGTTGTCGATCAAGGCCGACAGCAGGTTGTGGGCGCTGGTGATGGCGTGGAAGTCGCCGGTGAAGTGCAGGTTCATGTCGTCCATCGGCACCACCTGGGCCAGGCCGCCGCCGGCCGCGCCGCCCTTCATGCCGAAGTTGGGGCCGAGCGAGGCCTCGCGGATGCAGATCACCGCCTTCTGGCCGATGCGGTTGAGCCCGTCGCCGAGCCCGACCGTCGTCGTCGTCTTGCCCTCGCCGGCCGGCGTCGGGTTGATGGCGGTGACCAGGATCAGCTTGCCGTCCCGGTTCTTCTGCACCGACTGGATGAACTCGGCCGAGAGCTTGGCCTTGTCATGCCCGAACGGCAGCAGATGCTCGTTGGGAATGCCAATCCTCGACCCGATCTCCTGGATCGGCTTCTTCTTCGCCGCGCGCGCGATCTCAATGTCGGACTTAAACTCGGCCAT
>NZ_JBLLVA010000079.1:0-1546 GCF_047739745.1 Borborobacter xinjiangensis
AGATTCCATGAGGCGTGAACCGCGCCCGGCGCTCTGCGAGAGTGTGGTTGCACAGATGCAATCAATCTCCCGGAGACGGCCATGCAAATTCCCCAAAGCCAGTACGACAATGCCACCGCGATCCGCACCGATCTGGGCGCGATCTTTGTCTCCCTCGAACTGAGCCGGGCTACATGGCTGGTCACGTCATTATCTCCCGGCGGCGGTGAGAAGATGTCGAAGCATGTGGTTCAAGGCGGTGATGTCGGCGAATTGCTTTCCCGTTTCGCCCACCTTCAGGAGAAGGTGCGTTGCCGCACTGGCTGTGTCTTTCCAATTATTACGATCCAGGAGGCAGGGCTTGATGGGTTCTGGATCCATCGGGTTCTGCAAGACCATGGCGTCGAAAGCCATATCGTCGACGCAGCATCCATTGCCGCGTCACGGCGTGGTCGGAGGGCCAAGACCGACAGGATCGATGGCGAGACACTGGTGCGTACGCTACTCGCCTTCAAGCGTGGCGAGCCTCGCGTCTGTGCAATGGTTAGGGCCCCGAGCCCGCAAGAAGAAGACCGTCGGCGCGTTTGTCGCGAACGACGAGTTCTTATTGCCGAGCGGGTTGAGCACGTCAATCGCATCAAGGGTCTGCTCTTTGCGCAGGGCATTGGCGAATATCAGCCGCTTCGAAAGGACAGACGTATTCGGCTCGATGAGCTCCGAACCGGCGACGGCCGGGCTTTGCCGCCCCATCTCAAGGCACAGATCCTCCGAGAACTCGACCGCCTTGAACTTCTGCTCGATCATATAGCGGTTGTTGAGCGCGAGCGTGACTTGCTGGTGACTGCAGCCGATGAAAATACCACCATCACGCGGCCTGCCGCGATGTTATGCGCAATCAAGGGAGTAGGCGCCG
This sequence comes from Borborobacter xinjiangensis, assembly GCF_047739745.1. NCBI lineage: Bacteria > Pseudomonadati > Pseudomonadota > Alphaproteobacteria > Hyphomicrobiales > Phyllobacteriaceae > Borborobacter > Borborobacter xinjiangensis. The sequence goes on from NZ_JBLLVA010000079.1 coordinate 893, forward strand.
AGATTGCAGCTGTACTCTGCACCGAGGGGTTGTCGCGGCATTTTGATAATCGCAGGCAGGTAGCCGCCTACGCGGGGTTAGCGCCGACGCCGTGGCAGAGCGGGACGATCGACCGGGAACAAGGGGTTTCGAAAGCAGGCAACCCGCGACTGCGAACGACGATGATCCAACTCGCCTGGCTGTGGCTGCGCAATCAACCGTCCTCGGCGCTGAGCGAATGGTTCTTCCACCGTGTCCAGTCTAACGGGGGACGTCACAAGAAGAGCACCATTGTCGCGCTTGCCAGGAAATTGCTCGTCGCACTCTGGAAATACGTCAGGTTGAGCGTCGTAATCGACGGTGTCGCCATGAAGGCGGCCTAAGCGACGCGCTGTATGAGCAATCCCGAAATCTTCCAGGACTGATCAATCCTGGCGGATCCAGGTGGGCGAACCGGCTCAAAGTATGGCTTCAAACGCCGCGCTTTAGAATGGTCCCGTCCTCCTGAGCCTTACCGCAACGCAAGCGGAATGATGGTGCGGCCGCGAGCGCGGCGACCGTATGTGAGTTTGAACCGGCAAGGAGCCGCGTCACGCGAAAAGGCTCAGACCATGAATCCGACAGCACACGGGGAGGATGCATCCGATGTCTTGACGCCAAACCCCTCATGTGAGC